>NZ_JBMDJJ010000032.1:0-43769 GCF_057809135.1 Chryseobacterium sp. FG46
AAAGCTTACAAAATCTTTAAAGATGTGTCCACACGATAGTCCGAGGGAGGGGAATGATGGAAGCCGTTATTACAAATAGAAGTCTTCCGATCTCCTAATCTCTAATATCTAATCCCTAATCCCTAATCCCTAATCCCTATCACCTGCTACCTATCACCTGCTACCTATCATCTGCCACCTGCTACCTAACATCTATCACCTGCTACCTAAAAAAAACCGCCCATTGCTGAGCGGTTGTTATTGTTACCAGATTTTGATTCTTTCTTCCGGAGCTTTGTATAATTTGTCTCCTTTTTTCACATCGAATGCTTTGTAGAATGCATCAACGTTGATAAGCGGACCAAAGCTTCTGAAATATCCTGGAGAGTGCGGGTCAGTTTTCACCTGATTCACCATATATTTCTCACTTGATAATGTTCTCCAAACCGTTGCCCAGCTTAGGAAGAATCTCTGATCCTGGGTGAATCCACTGATCTTCCCTGGATTTCCTTTATCTTTCAGGTACATTTGAAGAGCGTCATAAGCGATATTTACACCACCTAAGTCAGCGATATTTTCACCGTTTGTGAAAGTACCGTTTACAAAAGTTCCTTTTACAGGCTCATATTTATCATACTGAGAAGCAAGGGCTTTTGTAGCTTTTTCGAAGTTTGCTTTATCTTCCGGAGTCCACCAGTCTACCAGGTTACCATCTGCATCGAACTGTGCACCTGAATCATCAAATCCGTGGCTCATTTCGTGACCGATAACGGCTCCGATTCCTCCAAAGTTTACCGCAGCATCAGCTTTAGGGTTAAAAAATGGCGGCTGAAGGATGGCTGCAGGGAATACAATCTCGTTGTTTACCGGATTGTAATATGCATTTACAGTTTGTGGGGTCATTCCCCATTCTGTTTTATCTACCGGCTTCCCAATTTTAGCTAAGTCTTTGTTATACTGCCATTCTCCGATGTTCTGAAGGTTTTTGTAAAGGTTTCCACCATTCGCTTCAGAAACGATATTTAATTTTGAATAATCTTTCCATTTGTCCGGATAAGCTACTTTTACAGTGAACTTGTTCAGTTTCTGCATTGCTTTTTCCTTAGTGGTAGAAGACATCCATGCTAAGTTATTGATATGAACTGCGAAACTTTTCTTTAAATAATCAATCAGTTCTACCATCTGAGCTTTTGCTTCAGCAGGGAAATATTTCTCAACATATAGTTTTCCGAAAGCTTGTCCCAAAGAACCATTGATCAGCTCAAAACCTCTCTTGTTAAGAGCTCTTTGTTCCTGCTGTCCTCTCAGGTATTTACCATAGAAAGCAAATTTCATGTTTCCTAAGTTTTCGCTTAAGTAAGAAGCACTTCCGTGGATCATGTGAAATTTCAGATAATCCTTGATCACAGGAAGATTCTGAGCGTTTACCAATTTATCAAAGTTCTTATAGAATCCTAATTCACTGATAATTACTTTGTCAGAATTTACGCCTACTTTTTTAAGGTAACCTGGAAGGTCAACATTTTTTACCAAAGCAGAAAGTTCAGCCATCGTCTTAGGATTGTACTGAAGTGTGTTATCACGGCTCTGCTCGTTTGTCAGGTAAGTATTTGCGATGCTTTTTTCATAATTAACAATACCTTTTGCTGCTTCATCAGCATTTTTGTATCCTAATTCTTTTAGCATTGAAGCTACATATTTCTGATATTCAGCAATTGCTTCTGTATTTTTCTCGTTTACTTTCTGATAGTAATCTCTTCCTAAACCTAGAGAAGCGTTTCCTAAGTAAACGGCATTCATTTTAGAATCTTTAAGGTCTGCATCCACTCCCCATCCGTAGAAAACGTTTTCCCCTTCTTTCGTTACAGAAGTAAGGTAGTTCTGAAGATCGGCCATGTTTTTAATAGCATCAATCTTGTTCAGGTTTTCCTGGATAGGTTTGATTCCGTCTGCATTTCTCTTCTGCATGTTCATGTAAGTAGCATACAGATCCTGAATTTTCTTCCCTTCACTTCCGTCAGCAAATTTATCTTTCAGAAGAGAGTTCAGGATAGTCATGGAATTGTTATCCGTATCCTCAGCCAGTTTGTTGAAGCTACCCCAAGTTGGTTTGTCAGATGGAATTTTGGCAGTTTTCATCCAGGTTCCACTTACGTAGTTGTAAAAATCATCCTGAGGACGCACTGAAGTGTCCATCAGGCTAAGGTCTAAGCCTTTATCAGTGTTATTCACTGCTACTTTAGCAGCTTTAGCTTGTGCACTCATCGTAGTCTGAGTACAGATCCCTGTTATTAAAAACAAAGAAAGCGTTATTTTTTTCATTATGATAACAATTTTTAGAATAGGTATGATTTATTTCGGATTTGTTACTTAATTGTAAAAACAAATTTAAATAAATAACATGAAAGCATCATAAATGGGAAGTTGGGAGCAGGAAACTGGAAGTTATGAAAATCCGGAACTTCCAGCCTCATTCTTCCAGCTTCCAGCCTTTATCAGTTATCATGAAGTTGCTATCTCTTTTACATTTCCGGTTCTTTTCAGAAATCCCCAGGACTGCATTTCACCTTTCAATGCTTTTCTTAAACTTTTAAACAATACAATATACATCAGCCAGCGATATCCGAATCTCTGCGGAATAATATACAGCAGATTAATCAGCTTTTCCCGCTGAACGATGAATGCAATTAAAGCTAGTGAAGCATCCACCAAAAGGAAGATCAGATAATAGGTGAATATTTTGTCTCCGTTTCCGGACAGAATTCCAAAGAACATTATCACGTCTGCCAATGGTGAGAAAAATGGAATAATATATTGGAATAATAAAATATTCGGCATTGCCCAAAGACCCAATCCTTTATATTTAGGGTTAAGGAAAGTCTGTCTCTGTTTCCAGAACATCTGCATGATTCCGTAGGTCCATCGGAAACGTTGTTTTAAAAACTGTTTCACGGTTTCCGGTGCTTCAGTGACTGCAACGGCTCTGTTTTCATTAGCAACCGTATATCCTGCTTTTAATATTTTCACGGTAATATCACAATCTTCTGCCAAGGTATCAGATGAATAGCCTCCTGCTTCCATGATTACAGCTCTTTTAAATGCGCCGATAGCTCCCGGAATTACAGTAATCGCATTAATGTGAGCATATGCCAGCCTGTCAAAATTCTGACTTGTTGTATATTCTACAGCCTGCCATTTGGTGAGCCAGTTGACCCTGTTTCCTACTTTCACATTTCCTGCTACCGCTGCTATTCTTTCTTCCGGATCTGAATTTAAAAATCTTGCGATCATATATTTCACTGCATCCTGCTGTAATTTGGTATCTGCGTCAATACACACTACATATTCAGCATCCGTCTGTGCTATTCCGAAATTTAAAGCGGTTGCTTTTCCACCGTTACTTTTGGTGAAAATTTTCAGTTTCGGGTGATCCGGGAATGCTTCCAATGCTTTTTCATAAGTAGAATCCTTACTTCCGTCATCAACCATAATAATATTAAAATTAGGGTAAGTCTGTTTCAGCAAATTCTGCAGGGAAGAAACGATATTCACTTCTTCATTATAAGCAGGAACAATAATTGAAACCTTCGGGTAGGATTCCAGAACCGGAAATCCGCCCAGTTTTTTCTCTTTTTTTCTTTCTTTAAAAGCCCAGTAGGCCATCAGCATTAGTCGGATCAGCCCTAACACAATAAAGATAGTAAACAAGGCAACCAGAAAATGACTTATACCATAAATGACAGTTGCTAATACAAGGTTCAGCTGCATGATGTAATAAGACTTTGTCTTAGGAACTTCAGGCATCAGTTCGTTCCTGCTTTTGTGCAGAATATTCGTCAGGTTGGTAAAATGATAGCCTTGTTTCTGAAGAGCCGGAATCAGAATTTTTAAAGCTTTTACGGTTTCTTCTCTGGTATCTCCGCCTGCATCATGAAGAAGAATTATATTTCCTCTCTCCTGTTTGATTCCGGCCATTACACGTTTTACAATTTCATCTGCTTTTATTCCCGGCTGCCAGTCTTCAGGATCTATATTTTCCCCGATATCAAGATAATTCTGCTGTCTTGCCAAAGCTACCGGAATAATCTCTTCCGAAGTGGTAGGTTCAGAGTCTGCGTTGTATGGTGCTCTGAACAGGATTGTACTATGTCCCGTCACACACTCTATGAGCAAACGGGTAAGCTTCATTTCCAGCAAAGCCCTTTCCGGACTTACTTTTGCTACATTCTCGTGGGTAAATGTGTGATTTCCTATTTCATGTCCTTCACGATAAATCCTTTTCACAAGCGGAAGGTTTTTTTCTGCATTTAATCCTACCAGAAAGAAGGCTGCCGGAACATGATATCTGGACAATACATCCAAAACCTGCGGTGTGTAGGTTTCATCCGGACCGTCATCAAAAGTGAGGACAAGCTCTTTCTGAGGAGCGCTTCCATATTTTTTTACTTCATAAGAACTTGGATAGGTAATATAATTCTCGTCTGTGATAATTTTCTCTTTAGGATCAATTTCCAGTGCAATTTTTCCGTCATGAGGCGTATTCAGAACGTCTAATACTTCTCCGTCTCCAATGTAATCCACCATCGTCTGTCCTTTTACATTTTCCAGTGTTTTTAAATTCAGTCTGGAAAGCCCGGCAAACGTGAGGTCTTTATCATAGAAATTCCAGACTCTGCTGTCTTCACTTCCGAGCCTCCAGAGTGCGGTTCCAGCCAAAGGATATTCTGAGGAGAAACGCATTGTATTGAAGATAGAAGCCGCATCATTGAAAAATACGGTATGGGTAAGATTTTTAGAATCTGTATAGGAATAATTTAAATTAAACGTATTGTCATTAAAATCAATAACGGCTTTACTGGCACTGGCTTTTGTGATTGCCTGCATGTACGTAACAGAGGTATTATCGTCCTTATTAGAACTCCAGTCGTAACCGTATGCTCCCAAGCCCAAAATGATTTTTTGCAGAGAAACCTGTTTTACGATTTTCCCGGTCTGTTCTTCAATCCATTTTTGGGAAGAAACCGGACCGGCATCACTTCCGGCAGAATATTCATCATAAGCCATCAGCACAAAGTAATCTACATAAGGATTCAGTCTTGGGATATTGTAATCGTCATTATCTGTCATGATATCCATGGTAACCAGCAGCTGATTCTTTTTGAAGGTTTCTGAAAGCTCTTTCATAAAGGCAATCAGATTGTCATCAGAATTCAGGTTCATATCTTCAAAGTCAATATTAATTCCTTTGAAATGATATTTTTGACATTGCTGGGTAATTTTTTGAATCAGATGGGTTCTTTTCTGAGGATCATTAAGAACTTTCACCAATCCTTCTGAACGGAATTCTCTGTCTGAGTTGTTACTGAGCATTGGCATGGCTGCAACACCCGTTCTTTTGATCACTTTGCAGCCTTCCGGATCCACATTGGTTTTAAGGTCACCTGTTTTGGGATCAAGGAAAAACCATTCAGGGAAAACAAGATTCACGTGTCTGATATTTCTTTTCAGAGACATCAGCGACTGAGGATCCCACGCCACATAAAATGCAGAACGGATTCCTCCCGGAAACTGGGTCCAGTTTCGGTTCTGATTCTTGTATCTTTCGGCTCTTGCCTTCTCAATTTTGTCGAGACTGGTATGAATTGTTTTTTCAGAAATAAAACTTCTGAAACCTTTATATTCTTTGGAAATTTTATTCTCCTGAAGATACGGTTTATTGGCTGTAATTACCGCTTTATAATCTTCTTTAAAAGGTATTTTAGGACTTCTGTCCAGAGTCATCATCAAACCTAAAGCAAGCAGAAGCAGTATTCCTATAAAAATAAAAACACGGCTTCCCCACTGTACACTTTTCCAGCGTTTTTTGCTGCTGGTCTGAAAAATCTGTTTGGAATTTTCCACGATTTTTGAAATTTATTGTAGGGCTTTCAAAAAGCGTGAAAAACTGTATAAAAATTAATTAAAAAAAAATTAAAAGGATATACCCCTATCTAACTGTTTACAAGAAGACTTACCAAATCCTGAATCACCTTTTGAGATACAAAATGCATAAAGTCTGCTCTTTCCAGATGGGGCATGTACAATTTTGAGGTTACTTCCTGATCATTGATTCTGATCGTATAGTAAACCGTTCCTACATCTTTACCGTCTTCTCCTTTTCCCGGTCCTGCAACACCTGTTGTAGAAAGGGAAATATGGGTTTCAAACAATTCCTGGCAGCCTTTGGCCATTTCCTGTGCCACCTGTTCGCTCACCACAGTGAACTCATCAACAGTTTCTCTGGAGACATTCAGAATTTTAATTTTTTTCTCTGTGGCATACGCTACCATTCCACCCAGAAAATATTTTGAACTGCCGGAAACTGAAGTGATCATTTTTGCGAGTTCACCTCCGGTACAACTTTCTGCGGTTGAAATCGTCAACTTTCTTTCGGTAAGCATTTCTGCCAGAATATTTTCAATTTTATCTTCATATACTGCAATCACATGACCTTCTACCAGAGGAAGCAATTTCTGGATTTCTTCTTCTGTTCTCTGTTTCAGATCTTCTTCATTTTCTCCGGAAGCCGTCAGACGAAGCTTTACACGTGTTCCCACCGGAAGATAAGACAGTGCAATATTTTCCGGAAGTGCCAGTTCCCAGTCTTCAATTTTGTCTGCAAGAATACTTTCAGGAATACCTACTACAGAAACAATTCTGGTATAGATATAGCGAAGGCTGAATCTTTGCTGTAAATAAGGGATAATCTGATCTTTAATAAGTGGTTTCACCTCGTAAGGAACCCCCGGAAGGCTGTAGCACAATTTTCCGTCCTGTTCCATCATCATGCATGGAGCAGTTCCGTAATGGTTTTGAAAAACAATGGATTGGGTAGGAACAAAAGCCTGTTCTCTGTTTCTTTCGAGAATATCTGCTCTTCCTCGTCTTTCCATATAACCTTTCAGGTGGTTGAAGGTTACCTCATCCAGAGCTATTTCATCGTTGAAATATTCTGCGAGGGCTTTTTTGGTTTTATCATCTCTGGTTGGCCCAAGTCCACCCGTTGTAATGACTAAATCACCTGCTTCAAAAGCAACATTCAATGCATTTTTAATGGTTTCAATTTCATCTGAGATCGTAAGAATCTGAATAACTTTTATTCCTATATTTTTAAGTTCCGTGGCAATAAAATTAGAATTGGTATCTACCGTATTTCCGGAAAGGATTTCATCACCGATAGTAATCAGAACAGCTTTTTCCATATGTTTTTTTGTTGAAAAAATTCTATGCAAATGACGGAAAATTCTGTGGCAGCGACAATATAAATTGATTTTTTCTATTTTTGACGAAATTATCTAAAACTACAAGAAGAATTATGTCTAAATATGATGATGCTTCATGGCATTATGGCGGTGATTTTCCGGAAGGACTTCCTCAGAAAAACGGAGCTACACACACGGGAATGTTCCTGAACTGGTGTATTCATAACAATCTTATTTCTGATGAGCTGAAAGAAGATGCTGCAGAAGAAATAGAAAAGGTAAAACGAAGAGAAATTACCGGTGCAGAATTTGTTATGGATTCCTGCGACGGAAAATTTTCTGAATATGATCTGAATGAACTGGGAAATCTTTTTGCCAAAGACTATTATGCAGACGATACAGATTTCGGTAACCGATACAGCTCATTTGCCGATGATTACGTGAATATTTTTGATGCCAAAGCAGAGGAAAGCGACTACGAATACGAAACATTCTATCACATAGAGGATACCTACGAAAACTATGATCTGATGAAACAGGTTATTGATCATCGTTTTGAGGAATGGAAAGAATACATTAATAGCTAATATTGAAAAGATAAAATCGCAAAACGGCTGATTTACAAATTGACCCTTTTGCGATTTTGTTTTTTATTAATTATGCTTCACCCAGATCAGTTCTTCGGTATTGTAGCCGATTTTTTTTGCTTTCTGAATGAAACGCTGGCGGATACTTTCCGGAATACTGGTGGTACGGGAAAGTATCCATAAATATTTTAAGCTGCTTCCTGCTACCAGCGCATACTGATAGTCTTCATCAATATCTATCACATTATAACCAGCCCATATTGGTTTAAAAAATGAAACTTTGAGACGGGCTTCTGTCGGATCTTTTACAAATTT
This sequence comes from Chryseobacterium sp. FG46, assembly GCF_057809135.1. Classification (NCBI taxonomy): domain Bacteria; kingdom Pseudomonadati; phylum Bacteroidota; class Flavobacteriia; order Flavobacteriales; family Weeksellaceae; genus Chryseobacterium; species Chryseobacterium sp. FG46. The sequence goes on from NZ_JBMDJJ010000032.1 coordinate 8,123, forward strand.
TGCTTCTCCGATAGATTCATTCCATACTTTTTTACTATAATCGTAGCCTTTATTTCTGACCTGAACTGTTCCATCCGGATTCTCTGTATACTCTGCAGTAACATTATCCATATTTTTCTCAAACCTGTAATCAAAACGCGCGATCTCATACCATCTTCCCAGATATTTTTTAAGGTCAAAATTCTTTACAGCAGCTGCTCCTCTTGGAATTCTTACAGAATAGGAATTGAAAACGATAAGCCCCAATGCTCCTAACGAAACGGGAAGTATAATTTTATGAATAGTTTTCATGACAGAAATATTTTGTGTGGTTGTTATAAAAATGTCAAAAATAATGCCTTAAGTCTGTTAAAGGTACAATAAATTCTATGAAAATACCTTCAGGAAATTATCTTTAAAGCTTCCTGAAACCTCAATTTCCGTATCATCAGACAACATAACCGTACCGCTTTTATGATAGGATTTTACGAAACATGTATTGATAATATGAGAACGGTGAACCCTTACAAACGGATTTTCCAGAAGGTCATCAAAGTGTTTCAGAAAACGGCATACCATCTTCTTCGAGCCATCCGTAAGATATACCTGAGTAAAGTTTCCATCCGCCTGAAGCCTGACAATATCTTCGGTTTTTACGACGTCAAATCCTTGTAAAGTTGGCAAAATCAATTGCTGTTTTTCAGGTTTTAATTTCAGGTTTTCAAGAAGAATCTTATTCCGGTTGAGTTCATCTTTTTTCTCAAGGCTTTCCGCCACTTTATTCACTGCAAGAATCAGTTCCTGAATATCGATAGGTTTTAAAATATAATAACTTGCCGATTTATTTAAAGCCTGTAAAGAATATTGTGAAAAGGCGGTAATGAAAATGGTTTCATAGGAGAAATCTCTGGTGGCTTCCAAAACGTCAAAGGCATTTCCAAAAGGCATTTCTACGTCCAGAAAGACCAGCTGTGGCTGTTTTTCAGCAATTAACGGAACAGCTTCTTTGATATTTTCAGCTTCACCCAGAATTTCCACCTGCGGACAGTATTTGGTAAGATAGCTTCGTAAAACTTCCCTTGCTATAAGTTCATCATCTACAATGACTGCTTTTATTTTCATTTGAACAGATTTTAGGTGGCCGATAATAGGTTGCAGGTGCAAATTAGGAATATTTAACCAATCATACAATCCGCCTTAATTCCGATTAGGCAAGATTCATCCGGATGGTTACCAAAACACCATTGTTATTTTCCTTATCCTTTACCGAGCAGGTGATCTCTTTTTTGTACAGATCATTCAGCAGCTGGATTCTTTCCAGTGTATTTTTCATTCCTCTGCCCTCTCTGGTCTTTTGGTGCTGGGTTTTCTGCTTCTTACTTTCTTCAATCCCAATTCCGTTGTCTTCAATAATGATTTTCAGATGAGATTCACTTTTCTCAAAGCTCAATTTTAGAAATCCCTTGTCTGCTCTGTAACGAAGTCCATGCCAGACGGCATTTTCCAGAAACGGCTGTATCAGCATTCCCGGAACCTGCAGGTTTTGCATATTCAGACTTTCATCTACCTCAATTTCATAATCAAATTTATCTGCAAAACGTGTTTTTTCCAGAGCAAGATAATTTTGAAGAAGGTCCAGCTCCTGCTGAAAAGGAATAAAATCTTCAGTAGAATTTTCCATTACACCGCGCATTAGTTTGGAAAATTTTGTAAGATACTGATTCGCTTCCAGCTCATTATTGGTGGCTATAAAATGGTTAACGCTATTTAAACTGTTAAAAATAAAGTGAGGATTCATTTCACGACGCAGCGACTGAAGCGCTATTTTCTTATTTTTCGTCTGAACCTTTTTCAGGGTTATGAAAATAAAAATGATTAATCCTGTCAGTAAAATCAAAACTCCGATCAGTCCGTAATTAAAAACATTTTTCTTTCTGATCAATTCGTCTTTAAGCTCTTTTTCTTTTTCCAGTTGTGAGATTCGCTGTTCTGTATCTTCGAGAATTTTATTATCAACAAGACTTCTGTCTTTGGAAACCAGATTCGGAAGTTTTCCCAAAAAGTCTCTGTACAGCTGAACGGAAGCATCTAGATTTCCTGAAATGGCATAAAGGCTGTCCAGTTTTTTCACACTTCTCTGTGCTTCCAGCGTATGACCTTTGTCTAAAGCAATTCCGTAGGCATTTTTCAAAAGATCTACGGCTTCCTTCGGATCATTTTTCTTAATATAGATATCTGCCAGCTCCTGAATCTGATTGACTTTTTCCTGTGAGTTTTCTTTCACGAAATCTTCTTTCAGAACTTTCTTTTTAGCTTCAATAGCTTTCTCAAAGTTTTTGTTTTCTACATAAAGATCTGCCAGTTTCTGATTGATTGCCAACGCCTGTTGAGGAGCTTCTTTTTTAGAAATTGTATAGGCTGTATTCAGGTTTTCTTCAGCACTGGATACGTCTTTCTGTCTGAGATTAACATCTGCCAGCTGACTGTAGCTTTCTGCAAGATCGCCTTGCTCATTTTCTTTTTTAGTAAGATTGATATTATTCTGAATAGCCTCTGCTTTAAGCTCCGGTGTAGGAGAAGAAAGCCTTGCCACATCATTAGAATTGACAGCTTTACTTTTTTCGCTGTAACTCATCTGTGCAGCCATACTGTAATTGCTGATGGCAGGCGTTATTTTATTCTGTTTTTCCTGTGACTGGGCTAATCTTCGGGTAGCTTTTTCAATATTGGGTTTGTCATTGAGTTTTTCATACAGTTTTTTGGCTTTTGTATAGTACTCTTCACTTTTCGGAAAGTTTCCGCCATTGAAAAATGTTTCCCCGATATTATAATAAGAATCTGCCTGGGCAGGTTCGTTTTTAGTGTCCATTGCTTTTTTCAGCTTCTTCGTTTCTACCTGTACTTCTTCTACAGCGGCACTGCTGTTATTGGTGGTTTGGGAAGATATTGTATTTCCCCAAAGCAACAGTAAAAAGAGAATAAAGAGGGTAAGCATTTTCATAAAGCAAAGATATACATATATATAGTGTACTCAAAAACTATTCACCAAGTGAAAGCTCCATTTCACCAAGTCTCCCGGATTCCGGTTTCTGATCTGAGTAATTTTACATCAGAATTAAAAATTTAAAAACAGGAAATTATGAAATTGAAACATTTTTTATTAATCGGAATTTTAACCCTTGGAAGCTTTGTAAATGCTCAGGAAGTAAAGAAAAACGCCATTGAAGTAACAGGCGTTGCCGAAATGGAAGTAGAACCAGATGAAATTATCTTCAGTATCGGGATCAAAGCTGATAATAAAAACGATCTGGCAGATAATGAAAAGAAGCTATTTGATATTTTAAAAAACGCAGGAGTAAAGAACGAGGATATCAAGTTCAAATCCATGTACCAGAATATTTATTCTAAAACAGCTAGGTTTTCCAAGAACTATCAGTTTAAAGCCGGTACAAAATCAAGCCTTAGCAAAATCTTTGAAGACCTGAACCAAAAGTGGGTAAGCAGCCTGAACATTGCAGAGGTAAAGAATACCAAAATTGCAGATTTCAGAAAAACAGTGAAGATCAATGCTTTAAAAGCAGCTAAAGAAAAAGCTGACTACTTATTGGAAAGCATGGGTAAAAAGACAGGAAATGCTCTTGAAATTGTAGAAATAGAAGATTACACCAGCGATATGATTATGCCGGCAGCTTACAAAGGAAGAGCAAGCAATATTCAGTTGGAAATGGCAGATTCTCCGATAGATTTTTCATTTGATAATATTGAAAACATCAAGCTGAAATACAGCATCAAAACAAAATACGAAATCCTTTAAAATAACAGATTTGAAAAGACAGTTCCTTAGGGAGCTGTTTTTATTTTTTGCGTGTTTCCAAGTTCACCAAGTCAAACGGCTGCTTCACCAAGTTTACCAATTTCCAGCCTTAAATAAGGATAATTTTACTTTAGGAATTCAAAATAATAAACGTTGAAATGCTATCACCCAATTACAACAGACAACTTATAAAAAAATAACAATATGACAACTTTAAAAATCTTAGCACTTGCAGCGGGCACAGCTTTATTAAGCTCCGGCAACATTCCGGATAACCGCTCCAATAGTAATACTGACAATAAATTACCCGTAGAAAAAACGACATTGATTCCGGTAACCTCTACTGTAAAAGACAACAAAATTCAGGTTGCTCTTCTTCTGGATACTTCCAATAGTATGGACGGACTGATTGATCAGGCAAAATCCAGATTATGGAATATTGTGAATACGTTGACTACTCTTAGATACAACGGAAAAGCTCCCGAGATCGAAATTGCACTGTATGAATATGGCAATGACGGAATCCGTGATGAAAATTACATCCGCCAGGTTACTCCTCTCACTCAGGATCTTGATCTGGTTTCTGAAAAATTATTTGCATTAAGAACCAATGGCGGCAGTGAATATTGCGGTGCGGTGATTCGGGATGCCTCTGCCAACCTCAACTGGGATAGCAATGAAAAAAGTATGAAACTTATTTATATTGCTGGTAACGAATCATTTGATCAGGGAAAAATAAATTATAAAGAGGTTGTTTCAAAATCAAAAGGTAAAAATATTTACACCAATACCATTTTCTGTGGAAGCCGGGAAGAAGGAATCCAGACTTTCTGGCAAAACGGAGCTTTATTAGGAGGTGGAAAGTATTTCAATATTGATAGCGACAGAAAAGTACTCTATATTGAAACACCTTATGACATCAGAATTTCTGAATGCAATGCAAAGTTGAATGATACGTATATCTATTACGGAAATCATGGCTCCGAATACAGGCTTAAGCAGATCACACAGGATAAAAATGCAGAAGCCCAATCGGCATCCAACTTAGTGGAAAGAGCGGTTGCCAAATCTAAAAAGAATGCCTACAAAAACGATCACTGGGATCTTGTGGATAAAGCTGAAAAAGATGCCGGATTTATTACCAGTGTTAAGGAAAGTGAACTTCCTGCAGAGTTGAAAGGAAAAAGCAAAGAGGAAATTCAAAAAACAATTGCTATAAAATCAGCAGCACGCGAAAAAATTCAAAAGGAAATAGAGGAACTTTCTAAAAAGCGGCAGATGTACATTGACTCCGAAATGAAAAAACGGGGTACTGATGATTCTGACGATTTGGGAAAAGCCATTGAGAGTTCTATTCTTGAACTGGCTAAGAAAAATGGGTATAGTTTGTAGTGTAAGCGGGTTGAGGCCCGCTTTTTTTACCACCCCGTCAAAAATTCTTTGAATTTTCGACACCCCTCCGGAGGAGGGGAATTAAGCTCTTTCTATTGGGCTATTTGTCAAAGTATCTTTTTACTACATTTTTTCAAATGATTTAAGCAGAATTTCTACGGAATGACACAATTGAAATAACGATTTATCTACGCAGTTTATCATTCCGATTAGGAATCTAAATAACCTTTATTCTTATTAAAAAATTGTGGTAAAATAAAGCATCATCTTCCAAACTTAAAATACCTTGATAACGGATGCTTTTTGTTTTTCATAAATAAAGAAGCCATCTCCATTCCCGTTACGGAAAAAGTAATTCCATTTCCACCGAAACCTAGCACAAAATAGGAGTTCTTAAATTTCTCATGTTCGCTGATGTAAGGTAAACCATCTTTAGTTTCACCAAAAGTACCAGCCCATACAAAATCAGGATAAAAGTGGTAATCCGGCTTTATTTTCTTTAGATTTTTCAGAATCTCTTTTTCTTTTTTATGGAGTATGGCGTCACGCTTTTCTGCGTCATAAAAATCTTCATCTCCTCCTCCAATCAAAAGCCTTCCGTCATCAGTCGTTCTCATATAGAGATACGGGTCGTCGGTATTCCATACTAAAGTGCTGCTGATGTTTTTAAACTTGTCTTTATTTATTTCGGAAACTACCGCATAGGTACTTTTCAGGTTAACAAAATTTTCTTTTAACAGATTTTTACTTTCGTAACCAATACAGTAAATGATTTTTTTTGCTTTGATCTCAAATCCACTGTCAACGGTAACCAGATTAAACCCTTTGTGTTCTTTTACTGCTACCATTTCAGTTTTATCAAATATCTTCAGCCCTTTCTTTACATTATGTATACATAACTCATGAGCAAACCGAAAAGCATCAATACTTGCTCCTTGTTTTGATAAAATTCCGCCATAGGTATTTTCATACTCAAATTGTTCTAAAACCTGTTCTGCTTCCAGCCATTGTACTTCAAATCCGTTTTGTTTCCGGGCCTGGTATTCTTTCTTCAGCCATTGGAGGTCTTTCTTTTTCGAAGCAAAATACAGGGATTTTTTTCTTTTGAAACCTGCATTTGACTTGGTGAGTTTTGAAAGTTTTTCTATCTTATCAATAGCATCACTACAAGCTTTATAACTTAAGATCGCGCCCTTTTCTCCTATTTTTTCTATCAGTTCATAGAGTGGAACATCTATTTCGTACTGGAGCATTGAAGTTGTAGCTGAAGTACTTCCGTTGCAAAGTTCTCTCTTATCAATAAGAATCGTACTATACCCCTCTTCTATCATCTGATGGGCAATCAGACTTCCCGTAATACCTCCACCCACGATGAGAACATCACATTCTTCATTGGATTTTAAAGATGGGTAAGATGTTAATAATCCGTTTTTTAAAAGCCAGAAAGGTTCATTTGATTTTAAATCCATATTGATATTTTACATTTAAAATATCAACATTTATACCTTTTTTAACAATTATACATCAAATAATGGTGTAATTATTGTTGTTTTTTTAAAATAAACCACCAAAAAATATTTATTATGATAACAATTATTCCAGAAGCTCCGGAGAATGTTGCAGCATTTAATGCAACGGGAGAAGTAACGAAAGAGGATTTTGAAAGACTGGTAATTCCGCGTGTAAAAGAGAAGGTAGAGCAATTCGGTGAACTCAACTATTTATTGTATTTGGATACCGATCTGGATAATTTTACCGTAGGAGCATGGCTTGAAGATTTGCTGTTGGGATTGAAAAATCTTACGAACTGGAATCGTTCAGCCATTGTAACAGACAAAGAAGGCATACGTGATTTTACCAGTATCTTCAGTGTTCTGATGCCGGGAGAATTTAAATCCTTTCCTAAAGAAAATTTATATAATGCCCTGTACTGGTGTAAAAACGGAGATGAAGTAGAGGCATAAAACTTATCTTATAAAAAATCGCCTGTTTCTCACTGAAACAGGCGATTTTATTTTTAACTATAACTCTTTATTTATCACATGATACGCATTCAGCATCTACTTTTTCTTCATTTTGAGCTCTTGAACCGTACAGGTACATATATCTTATACTTATAACCACTCCAATCAATGTCATTCCCACTCCTACCAATGACGGATAATTGAATGAATAGCCATATTCCAAAGGAATACCACCAAGAAAAGCACCCATTGCATTGGCAATATTAAAACCTGCCTGCATAAAAGCGGCAGCCATCATTTCACTTTTCGGGGCAGCTTTCATCATCATAATATTGATAGGCGATGCAATAGACATGGACAAAGCACCACACATAAATGTCAATACCAGAGCAATATTTTTATATTCCGCAAGGAAGAAAACACCACCAAGAGAAATCATCATCAGGAAGATCAAAAGAGCACAGGTTTTTTCCGGACCCAATTTATCTGAAACAATACCTCCAACCAGATTTCCTACTACCATTCCTGCTCCGGCAAGAACCATTACATAAGCCATCTGGCTGCTTTTGATTCCGGCAACAATGGTCATTAAAGGGGTGATATAGCTTAACCATGTGAACAATCCTCCAAATCCTATCGCTGTAATTGCCAATACCAGCCAAGACTGTTTATTTTTAAGGAATTTCAACTCTTCCATGAAATGAGTATTCTGGTTGGATTCCATCGCGGGAAGCCAGAGTTTTAAAAATAAGATAGCAAAAAGTCCAATAACTGCTACAATAGCAAAGTACAGTCTCCAGTGGAAAGTGTGTCCGATATAGGTGACCAGAGGTACCATTGCCAGATTGGCGACCGTAAGACCTGTAAACATCATGGATATATAAAAGGCTTCTTTTCCTTTTCCTGCCATTCTTGAAGCCACCACTGTTCCTACTCCGAAGAATGCTCCATGAGGAAGTCCGGACATAAAACGGATAACCAGCATACTATTGTATCCAGGAGCAATAGCCGAAAGACCATTAAATAATGTAAAAAGGATCATGAAAGCCATCAGAACTTTTTTGGGTGGAAATTTCACAGAATATCCAATCAAAATCGGAGCTCCGATAACCACACCCATAGCATACGCTGAAATCAAATGTCCGGCTTGCGGAATGGTGATCTGCAATGTTTTGGCAATATCCGGCAAAAGTCCCATGACCGTAAATTCTGTAGTTCCTATCCCTAAACCACCTATGGCCAGTGGTATTATTCTTTTATCAATCTTCATTGTATCTAAATCTTTTTTCTGAATTAATTTCGTTCAAAGTAAAGGGCTGGTTGGCTATCTTTATTTTGAAAGTGCAAAAATCGACAGAAAGTTTGAATTTCACACCTCTTTGAATGATAAAAATTTGCTCCATATTAACCTTTTTATTTAAATTTAAATTCAGAAACAATCAAATCAGAACAAAATGAAAATCCAGAAAGAAATTATTGAGTTTGAAAAAGGGAAATCATTCAAGCTGTTTGCTCCTTCTCTGAAAAACTGTTTTTTCTGGCATTATCATCCGGAAATTGAACTGGTATATGTAGAAGCTATGAATGGAATCCGTCACGTTGGAAAAAATATTTCAGGCTTTACAGACAGTGATCTTTTACTGATTGGTTCCAATGTACCTCATCTTAATTTTGATTACGGTATTCAGACCGAATGTAAACAGCTTGTATTGCAGATGAGGGAAAGCTTTCTTCAGGATATTATTCTTCCTGTTCCTGAATTTGAAAATATTAAAACCCTTTTAGAACGGTCATACCTCGGACTATCATTTTCCGGAGAAACGAAAAATACAGTTGTTGAAAAACTGCAGATTATTAAAGATAAAAACTCTTTTGAATCTTTAGTTGGGTTAATTGAAATTCTGCAAATCCTCGCCGATTCTACTGAAGTAAAGGAACTCAATAAAGAAGATACAAGAATCAAATGGTTTCTGAATGATAAAATCAGGATGGGAACTATCTATGATTACATTCATGAAAATTACGACCGAAAACCCAATGTGAATGAAGTGGCTAAAGTTGTGAGCCTGAGCACTCCTGCTTTCTGCCGGTATTTTAAAAAGCAGACGAATATGACCTTTACAGATTTTGTTAACAATTACCGAATCAATCAGGCTAAAATATTCCTGCTGAAAGATCAGTCTGTGACGGAAGTTTGTTTTCAGGTGGGTTTTGAAAGCCTTTCTTATTTTAATAAATTATTCAAGCAGCATACAGGAGAAACGCCTTCGGAATTTAAGAAGAAACATTTCAGACCGATTGAAATCAATGGAAGAATTGGAGTGATTAAGAAGGATACGACTTGTTAAGTAATTTTTAATGAAAGTGGACTAAAGTCCGCTGCTGTGGATGCTTTTGTGAGTGTTGTATCAACCACCCCGTCAAAAATTCTTTGAATTTTTGCCACTCCTCCAAAGGATGGGAATGATGGCAGCCATTATTGTAAAGATTGCCACATTCATTAGCTAATCCGTAATACCTGATACCTGATACCTGCAACCTATCACCAATAATCTGCTACCTGATCCCTGCTACCTAAAAAAACAAAAAACCGTTCATTACTGAACGGTCTGTATTTTAATGAATATGTTTTTCTGCGTGGTAAGAACTTCTTACAAGAGGAGAACTTTCAACGTGTCTGAATCCTAAGCTTCTTGCAAAATCTCCGAACTCATCAAATTCTTCAGGCGTGATAAATTTCTTTACCGGAAGATGTTTTTTAGTTGGTTGCAGATATTGTCCAAGGGTGATTACATCTACATTCGCATTTCTGATATCTTCGATCGTCTGGAAAACCTCATCTTTAGTTTCCCCTAATCCAAGCATAACCCCTGTTTTGGTTCTTCTTTGGCCGGCCTCTTTCAGATATCTTAATACTTCAAGGCTTCTTTCATATTTTGCCTGGATTCTTACTTCTCTGGTCAGACGTTTTACGGTTTCCATGTTGTGAGAGATCACTTCAGGAGCTACATCTACCAATCTGTCCAGGTGTTTTGTAATTCCCTGGAAATCCGGAATAAGTGTTTCCATCGTAGTTCCCGGAGAAATTCTTCTTACAGCATTCACTGTTTCTCCCCAAAGAATAGATCCCATATCTTTCAGATCATCGCGGTCTACAGAAGTAAGAACGGCATGTTTGATCTTCATTAATTTGATGGATCTTGCTACTTTTTCAGGCTCATCCCAGTTTACATCAAGCGGTTTTCCTGTTTTTACGCCACAGAATCCACAGCTTCTTGTACAGATATTTCCTAAAATCATGAAAGTAGCTGTACCTTCCCCCCAACATTCTCCCATGTTCGGGCAGCTTCCGCTTTGGCAAATGGTATTTAATTTATATTTATCAACCAAAGTTCTCAGCTCTCTGTAATTCTTTCCGGTAGGAAGTTTTACGCGGATCCATTTTGGTTTTTGAACGGTAGTGTCTTGAACTGAATTTTCCATTTCTAAAATTGAAGTTCAAAGTTAAGGATTTTTTAATGGAAACCATCAACCGGATCTATTGATGAAATTGATCATTCAAATTTCATTTGTATAATTATCTCTTCAAAATATTATTATAAGAAAAATATCCCTCCTTCTTTTTCTTCCGAAAACAAAAGAGGAAGTCTATTTCTAAATAAAAGTTGTGATATTTAAGTTTTGGCTAAACCCAATTTTGAATTTATATTGTTAGTAAACGGGCTTCTATTGAATAGGATTGATTTTTCTGAGCTTAATGATCATCAAACTCATTATTTTTCAATAGCTCGGCTAAGACTTTTTTGGCACGCATTACCCTTACCTTAGTATTGGCAACTGAAATTCCCAGTTCTTCAGCAATTTCCTTGATGCTTTTTTCTTCAAAAAACCTCAGCTTGATAATGTCCTGGTAGTTCGCATCCAGAGATTCTATGGTTTTGATAATTTTCTTTTGTTCTTCTTCAGAAATGAGAAGTTCTTCCGGTGATTTGGCATATTGATTTTTGACCTCATCAAGATTTTCAACGGCGTCTTCGTTATCCCGGTTCTTTTTTCTCCAAAAATCGATTACCGTATTTTGAGCAATGGTCAATATCCAGGTTTTGAACTGGAAATGAGGATCGAACATATCCAGTTTCGACAATACTTTTGAAAAAACGTTTACTGTAATTTCATCGGCATCATTTTCATCTCTCACTTTCTTCATGACAAAGGAGAAGACATCCACCCAAAAAACATTGATGAGCTTAGTCTGGGCCTTCTGGTCTTTATCTTTGGCCTTCTGGATGAGCAGGAATAGCTGTTCGTCGTTCATTAATAACAAATATAGATTATTTGGGTCGAAAAACAAAGCGATAAAAGGGAAAGCCCCTCTATTTGCAAAGTAATGAGGTAAAAGTTTTGTTATATTTTTATTTTACATTTCTGCTCTTTCGTCCTTTTGCTTTTTTATCCTTAATACTTCTGAATTTACTATCTTTGCAACTTAAAATTTTAAAGTTAAAAATCAATGAATTCCTTTATAGAAGAACTGAAATGGCGTGGTCTTTTTGCCGATATGATGCCAGGAACCGATGAACAACTGAATAAAGAGGTAACTACTGCATATATTGGTTTTGATCCTACCGCCGATTCTTTACATATCGGAAGTCTTATCCAGATAAAAATTTTAGCGCACTTTCAGCTGCATGGCCACAAGCCGATTGCGCTGGTAGGAGGTGCAACAGGAATGATCGGTGATCCATCCGGAAAATCTGCTGAAAGAAATCTCCTGGATGAGGAAACTCTTTTACATTATGTAGACTGTTTAAAGAATCAGCTTTCAAAGTTCCTTAATTTTGAAGGAAACGAGCCTAACAAAGCTGAGCTTGTGAACAACTACGACTGGATGAAGAATATTTCTTTCCTTGATTTTGCTAAAAATGTCGGAAAGAATATCACGGTCAACTATATGATGGCTAAAGATTCTGTGAAGAAAAGATTCTCAGGAGAATCCGGTGCAGACGGAATGAGTTTTACAGAATTCACTTACCAGCTCATCCAGGGATATGATTTCCTTCACTTATATCAAAACAATAATGTAAAGCTGCAGATGGGAGGTTCTGACCAGTGGGGAAATATCACTACAGGAACAGAATTGATCCGTAGAAAAGCTCAGGGTGAAGCGTTTGCATTAACAGTTCCTTTGATTACCAAAGCAGATGGTTCCAAATTCGGGAAGTCTGAAAGCGGTGAAAATTACTGGCTGGATAAAAAGAAAACTTCTCCTTACAAATTCTACCAGTTCTGGCTGAATGCTACTGATGAAGATGCTGAAAGATTTATCAGGTTCTACACATTCTTAGGAAAAGAAGAAATTGAGGGTTTAATTGAAGAGCACAAAACAGCTCCACACGAAAGAAAATTACAAAAGAAACTTGCAGAAGAAGTTACCATTTGGGTACATGGAAGAGAAGAATATGAAAAGGCACTGAAAGCTTCTGAAATTCTTTTCGGACGTTCTACTGCTGAAGATCTTGTAAGCCTTGATGAGGAAACTTTCCTTGAAGTTTTTGATGGGGTTCCTCAAAAAGAAATGGCAAAAGCTGATGTTTTGGGAATAAATATTATTGATCTTCTTTCTGAAAAATCGGGATTCTTAAAATCCAAGAGTGAAGCTCAAAGAGAGATTAAAGGAAATTCAATCTCTGTCAACAAGCAAAAAGTAAATGATACTTTTACAGCTAATGAAACAGACCTTATCGATGGTAAGTTCTTATTATTACAAAAAGGTAAGAAAAGCTACTTCATTGTAAAGGTAGATTAATCTTAAAAACAACATATAAAAAGAATCCGTCTCACAAATTGGTTGTGAGACGGATTCTTTTTATAATGTTAAAGTAATTTAAGGCTCTAAGAAACTGTAATCAATAGAAGCAACCAATACACCTTTCCCTTTCTTCTTCACTGTTCTTGCTACCTCACCATCAATGTAAAGAGTGATTGTCAATTCAGAATTATCATCCGGCATTGAAGCGTTAGCATCAAGATTAAGCTGTGCCTGGCTGGAATTCACAAAGAACTCTCCACTTGTCCAGGGTGAAGTTACAGGAGACTGCGGAGTGTTAAATATATCTGTTTTAGTTGTACCTACCTGTGTTACAACACTTATAATATTTCCTCCGGCAGTTGTCTTCACTTCGAACTGCACCACATGATCCTGAAATTCTTCATCATCATCTTTTTTACAAGAATTGACAACGGTGATTACAGAAAATAATAAAACGAATAAAAAAGAAAGTCTAAGTAAACTTTTTGAATTGTAAAATTGCTTCATTTCTCCAAATAGATTTTTTAATGTTTCAAATATAAGTTTTTTATTAATATAAAAATAACTTTTATGAAAATTTTCCAATAAATATTTCCAAATAATATCAAATCAATAAAAATAAAAATTCTCCTGAAAATTCAAAAATATACTCTAAAGAATTAATCATTACACATAAATCATCATGCAGCAGAAGTTCATTGTATGAACAACAAAAGTTAAGATTCTGTAGGTAAATTAATTATCTTTGCTGCATGAATTTAGATTATCTAGTAAGAGAGCCGGAAAATATGACTTCCCAAACTCCCATTCTTTTTATGCTTCATGGCTATGGCAGCAATGAGCAGGATCTTTTCAGTTTTAGAGAAACGCTACCCAATGACTGGATTATTGTAAGTTTCAGAGCTCCGCGTGATACTCAGTTTGAAGGATATTCATGGTATGATATCAATTTTAATGATCCCGAAAATTTCATTGATGTTCCCCAGGCCAATGAATCTTTACATGCTGTTCTGGAAAGTATGCTGAAGATTATCAACCACTATGGACTTACGGAAAGCAAAGCTCATCTTTGCGGCTTCAGCCAGGGAGGAATATTATGTTATGCTTTGGCTTTAAAACATCCTGAGCTTTTCAATCGTGTTGCCTGTATGAGCAGCTATCCCGAAGAAAAAATTCTGGACGGTATTGTAAAAGATAAAAAGAAACTGGAAGGACTTCGTTTCTTCATTTCTCATGGTACGGATGATGCTGTAATCCCACTTGAATGGGGAAGAAAAGCAGCAGATCTGCTTTATGATCTCAGCTGTTACTTTACATTCAGAGAGTATATGAGCGGACATGGTGTTAATCAGAAGAATTATATGGATTTGATGGACTTCTTTTCAAAGTAAAAAGACTTCTTTAAAATAAATTCAACAAAAAACACTACTTTATTGTAGTTTATATAAACATTTCAGGTTTTGGAATGTTTTTTTTATTATCATATAGATAAATTCACTAAATTCAGTAAATGAAATTTAGATTGTTTTTACTGGGATTATTGCTTAGCATTTTTGTAAGTGCCCAGAATACTTTTGAACTGATCAATACTAAAAAAGCGGTTATCCCATTTCAGTTTATCAACAATCTTATCTTTATTCCTATTAATATTAATGGTGCAGAACTTACCTTTCTTCTGGATACGGGAGTTTCTGAAACCATTCTTTTTAGCCTGGAAAATAAAGAAGTGAAGCTAAGCAATGTTGAAAAAGTAAAATTTTCCGGACTTGGGGGAAGTTTAAGTATTGATGGGCTGAAGTCTGAACGTAATCTGGGCAGAATAGGTGATGGGATAATCAATACCTCTATGTCTCTTTATATCATTATTGATGAAGAATTTAATATTTCGCCTCACGTAGGAATTCCCGTAAATGGAGTGATTGGCTATCATTTCTTCAAAAACCATCCTATTTATATCGACTATTCTTCCAAGAAAATAACGGTATTTGAAGATGCTTCTCTTTTAGAAAAGAAAATCAGAAAATTTGAAGAATTCCCCATTACTATTGAAAGAGATAAGCCCTATCTGTATGCAGGGGTAGAAATGACAAATGAAAAGAAAGACTCAAAATTACTGATTGATCTTGGAAACAGTGATGCTATATGGCTCTTCCCCACGCTTATTAAAAATTTTGTTTATAACAGACCTAATATTGATGATTTTCTTGGCCGCGGTTTCAATGGAGATATTTATGGTAAAAGAAGTCGTATCCATAATTTTTACCTTGGAAATTTTAAGTTTGAAAAACCTCTTACTTCTATGCCTGATGAATTTTCTATACAACACGTCAATTTAGTAGAAAACAGAAAAGGATCTGTAGGCAATGAAATTATGCGCAGGTTTACAGTAATTTTTGATTATCCCAATAAAAAGGTATATTTGAAAAGAAACAGATACTTTAAGGATCCTTTTCACTTTAATATGAGCGGATTGGACTTCAAGCAGGACGGGCTGGAATGGCAGCAAGACAGAATAAATATTGAAACTCAAAAATCAGCTAAAGTAGTTAATGAAGTTTATAAAGAAGCTTTTCGTTATAAATTCAGTCTGAAGCCTATATTCTCTATTGCAGGAGTAAGAAAAGACTCTCCGGCATATGAAGCAGGCCTGAAAAAGGAAGACAGAATTCTAAGTATTAATGGAGACCCTACTTCTGAGATGACACTGGAGAAAATTGTAGAGCTTATGAAATCTAATGAAGGCCGAAATATTACTATGGTTATTCAAAGGAAAAATGAAAAGCTCATATTAAGTTTCACCCTTCAAGACCCTATTCCTTATCAAGAATAAAAATATGAATACCGAAGAAACCACCTTAGACAGAATAAGAACGAGGCCCAGATTTAAAATGTTTACTCACCTTACCAAAGAAGAGTATGCTGAAAATCTGAAAAAATATATGGAAGTGCATAAAGATGAGTTTTCTGGCAACATCAATAAAGAAGTGGCTACCATCTGGGTAAAAACAGAATATGATAATTACTGGAAACCCCGTCTTGCCTTACGAATAGAAATGGAAGATGAGCATACGGTAATACGAGGCGTGTTTGGTCCAAGTTCTGCAGTGTGGACATTCTTTATGTTCCTTTATTTTTCTTTTTCTATTCTCTGGATGACCTTTTTCACCATGTATTACGTAGAAAAGCAAATAAAAAGCGCCGAATACCCTTGGGCATTGAGCGCTTCTTTTATCATGTTATTTTTTATTCTTCTTACTTATATCGCTGCTAGATTCGGGCAATATAAAGGTAAAGAGGAAATGCTTAATCTTAGAAAATTTGCAGAAGAATCTACTTTACAGTTTGAAAAGAAAATTAATTAGACAGAGATTCTACAGGCTTTTCATTCTGAATAGGTACTGCTGATGCTTTTGCCGCTTTGATAGAATCCGCCACTTTTTCTCTGTTGCTTTGTTCTTTAAGCATTTTCGGGACATCCGGCTCTAAAAGTTTTGTAAGTTCTTCAACAGAAATATTGTTGGCATTAGGATCGTCCAAAAGATTTCTCCATGGTTTTCTTCCACCCCATTTATAATCTCCGAATACCATTACTGCTGTACCTCTGGCTTTGGTGGTAGCACCTCCGGGATTCAGAATCCAGGTATCTGCATAGGAATACAGCCATTGGGCATCTTTTCTCAGCAATCGTAAACATGAGTGCGAAGCAGGATATCCGGGAAGCGTATATTCATGCCATCCGATCCCTCCTATATTGTGAATATTAAAATTGTAAGGAAGTTTCCATTCACTGCTCACGGTAGAAATAGCCAGTTTCTTTTTCCAGTTGGCAAAAGTAAGTCCCCTTGTGGTCTGAGCTGCTTTTTTACCCATACTTGTAGGTCCCCATTTCACGAGACTTCCATTAGAATATACAGCAAAAGCCTGTATAGGATATGAGAAGATGACAAACTTTTTCACTCCGCTCAATACATCCAGCTGCATGGGAAACGGTGAATATGCCATCAATGTTGTATCTATTTTCGCAGGAACAACCAATGTGTCGGCATTCCATTTACTTTTAGAATCTAATCGGTTTAAGGCTAAAATAGCAGTTCTTTCCTCTACACTATATTTTTTACTGAATTCTGCATAAATAGAATCACGCATTTTTTTATCCTTGGGAAGAACAAAAGCGTTATAAAAACCATTCTCCTGCATAACAGGTGGAACGGATTCTTTTTTTACTACAGGAACAGAATCTTTCTTTATAGAATCTTTTTCAACCTCCGGAACTTCTGAAGAAGAAACGGTATCCTTAAAAGTATCACTTATTTTTTCTATTTCCTTTTTACAGGAAACAAGCAAAAAAGCGCATAAGCAGACATAAAAAAAGGATTTTTTCACAGATATGTTTTTCATAAATAAATCGGCCATTTAGTTTGGCTACCCAGTACAAATATCAGACCTAAATTTGAATCCTAAAAGACATTCTTAAAAATACCGTAAAAAAACGGAGGCTTTATCACTGTAAATGAGGAGTTATAGTGGATCAAGCGCAAAAGTTGGGGGAATAAATAAAAAGTCTTCTATTTCTAGAAGACTTTTTGCGATCCGGACGGGACTCGAACCCGCGACCTCCGCCGTGACAGGGCGGCATTCTAACCAGCTGAACTACCGGATCATTTTTTAAGCAGCGTGCTTTTTAACTGGTGCAAATATATAGCTTTTTTTAGCTTCTCCAAAGAAACCTATTTCTTTTCTTTCACAGTAATTGTTAAGGTACAGATTGTCAAATACAAAAAAATAAGATATAGTTGCTATTAAATACCTTTTTATTATTTTTTATTTAGAAAATTTAAGAAAGTTGATTATAAGCACACACAAGATCAACATTCCTGTTACTTAAATTCTAAAATGGTAAGTTCTCTGTACCATTCAATTAGAGATTTCGCGTGTATAATACTTTTAATATTTTTTTTGAACATAGCAATCTGTTCTCTCTTGATCATTCATTCTGTTTGTTCGATAACTTCAACAAATTTTTTGCACAAAATAGATTTGTCGTAAACCGTTTCAGCCAGTTTCCTTGCATTCTGTCCCATTTCATTTACCAATTCAGGGTTGTCTTTCAGATAGAGTACTTTTTGTACAAGCTCTTCCGGACGGTTTGGGTTTACATAATATCCGCAATGGTATTTTTCAGCTATATCTTTAGTCCATCCGGCAGAATTTACCATAATCGGTTTTCCTGCAGACAATGAATCGAACAATTTGTTTGGAGAGTTGGTATACAAAATCGGGAGATCCAAAAAAGAAATCATAGAAACATCCGAAAAATTAACAATCTCAGAGACGTCATTCATAGGGAATTTTCCGAGAAATTTCACATTTTTAAGGTTGTTTTTTTCTACTTCATCTACCAAAGCTTTTTCGGTGGAACCTCCTCCTACAAACAGAAATTCTATATCTTCTCTATTTTTTAATAATTTGGCGGATTCAATAATTGAATGAGCTCCATTTGCCAATCCCAGAGACCCAAAATGAACTATTTTGAAGGAATTTTTTTTTAACCCGAGCTTTTCCATTAGTTGATCGTTTTTTCCTCTGGGCCAGAATTCGTCCATTTTAGCCATATTTGGAATCATTGATGTTTTTTCTTTTGGAATATATTTTACTACTCCATCTTGCATACCGGGAGAAAGTGCAATAACACGGGAAGCATTTTTATAAATCGTTTTTTCCAGCAGGCGGGTTGTTTTTATAGTCCAACTGTTTTTTATGACGCCCATCTGTATAGGCACCTCCGGCCAGAGATCCCTTACTTCAAAAACAAAAGGCTTCTTTTTAAACCATTTTAATATAAGTGCCGGAATACCTATTGTAAGAGGCGTAGATGTGGCGATTACCAAATCGATATCTTTCTGTTTCAATCCTACTACAGACGATTTGTACATAAATTTTAAGAAAGCCTTTAATCTTCTTGAAACACTCATGTTCTGGTCATAGTCTTCTTTTATGTAAATGACATCAATACCGTCAACTTTTACCACTTTAATATTCTCTGAGAATTTGGATGATGACGTGAGCATGGTCACTTTATGCCCATTTTTAATAAGTTCTTGTGCCATCCAATACGATCTAGTTCCTCCTGGTTCCTGAGGAGTTACGAAATATTGGTGGATGTATAATATATTCATTATTGTTATATATTTTCTAGTAGTTTTTTTGCTTCATTTGGATCTTCGAGCCAAAACTTAGATTCTTGCAACTTTTTGAATAATTCAGGATTCATTCTTTCTTTAAATACCTTTGCGGGATTTCCGAAAACTATGGTATTTGGAGGGACATCTTTATTTACAAAAGACATTGCTCCTATTACAGAGCCATCTCCAATTGTAACTCCTTGTTTTATTATTGATCCTGCAGCAATCCAAACATCATTACCTATATTGGTTTTTTTGTTGGATATTGCTTTGTTGCTCAAAAAAGTTGATGTAGAGTGCCACCAAAAAGCATGCTCCATTCCTCCAATTTGAACACCAGCAGCAATTGAGCAATAATTTCCTATATCGGCATTATTCATCACTGTATTACATGCTATATAGCAACATTTACCAATTTTAGAATTTGAAATTTTACTATTATTAGAAATTCTAGTTGTAGAATGAATATGATTATTTTTAATATAATTAAGAGGTAATCTCAAAATATATAATAAGAAGAAATAACACTTTCTCATTGCAATTCTTTATATAGTTGTTTATATTTTTCAGCAATGGTAGGCCAAAAAAATGTATCAAAATCGATAGCATTAATAGCATCATATCGACTATTAATAAGTTTTTGTATTTGCTTTACTACGTTTGTGATGCTATTTGAATCTACCTTCTCTCCTATTTCAAAAGGGAACATTTCATCTACTCCCTGCCCTTTTGTATATAAAAGTGGTTTTCCCTGACTTAGTGCCTCAATAAAGACCAAGCCGAATGTTTCAGTATGTGAAATCATTGAAAAATAATCTACTGAATTAAAAATATCTTCAAGATTCTTATTATCAAAAATCTCCCCATGATAAATAATCCAGTCTGATGATTTTACTTTATCCATTACATTTTGATGCCTAGCTCCCGTGCCACCAACCAGATGCAGGTGTATAGGAATTTTTTTATTTTCTCTTACTTCTGATAAAGCTTCAATTAAAGTTTCAGTATTTTTATTTTTATCAAATCTGCCAATGAATAAAAAATCATACTTATTTTCAATAGGATTATAGTTTTTCTTCCTATTGAGCCAAAATTCATTAATCCCATTATTGATGACAATAATTTTTTGTAATATATCATCCTTAATTTTCTGTATTGGTCTTAAGGCTAAAAAAGCATTTTTATTGGACTCACTTATAAAGACTATTTTTTTAGCATTTTTTAAAATGTCTAATCCTATTGGAATTAATTCTTTTCTTTTATGGAAATAAAAATTGATGTCAGTATTTCTTACAGCGACGATATATGGTATTTTATGTGCTTTATATAGCTTAAAAGCTATGGCTCCATCGCTAAACAATGTCGTTGCATGCGTTAATTCAATTTCTTTTACGTTTATTTTCTTTAATAAGCTCTTATATAGATATAAAATCTTATAGGGAAACAATACTCTATGAAGCAGGTTTATTTTTTTTGAATAAACAAATTCAGAAGCTTGATTATCAAAATGATTATTTCCTATCTGTTTATTGTTTCTTAATGGTATAAAGATCTTTTGTTTAATATTTAATTTATCCAAATTTGAGTACAATTCTTTATGTACTTTAGTTAAATTAAAATCGTTTGTAATATGAAGTATCATTATGGATAAATTGAATTAAACTGCAGCTCTAAAGATGAATTTTTAATTCTATTACTGTAATTTGAAAGGTTTTTTTCAACTAATGGGTATAAACTTGTATCAAAATAGATAAGTTTTATCCAGCCATCGGATATTTTCCATCCTGTATTCTTTACACTTGGATCTGTAGTACCATCTACATTATCGGCAATACTGTCTCCTTTCAGAATTTTAAGCTTCAGGGTATTGCAGAGGTAAGTGAAATTAAAGTCGGCCCAATTGGCATTTCCCAATTCTTTTGCCTTTAGTAAATATAATACGACATGATTTCCATGTGACACATCCTGTACAACCGGCTTATAATTCTTAATTTTCTGCAACGCCTTACAAAAAGCATCCGGATACGTACTGTTCCATGTATAATACAAAACACTACCTACGCTTTTATTTAAAACCAATGCTTTTTTTAGCTGCTTATCAAACTGATTCACAAATGTAGAATATGAATTTTTATCAGATTCATCATACTTCATAAGATATAACGCAACAACTGCCCAATTGGCTCCTGTATGAAGCCTCTGATGAAAAAATAAAGAATAATCTCCGTACTGGCTAAAGCTTCTGGCTTTCCATTTATCGAAAGAGTATTTTAAACCACTTTCTATCACCGGCTGATAATTTGTATACAATTTATTCTTGGCTAATATATCCAAAAACTCACCGATGTATCTGAAAAAATATCCTTCTGAAATTAAATGTTCCTGTCCGTTCACTTTTGCATTCTGATTGTCTTTTCTTACATTCATCACCCAACCATTTTTTTGATATGAGGTATTTGAATTGGTATCAATCAGAATTGGTTTTATAACAGAAATATTAATATCAATATATTTTTTATCTTTTGTTTTAAGATACATATTGTTATTGGCATTGATAAAATATCCCAATGCCATGAAATCGTAAGTATTTTTACTGACCGATAACAATTCCATTTTCTGCAGACCGTAACTTTTGGATGTCTGCATATCTGCATTATATCTGCTTACTCTATTTTGCTGAGCAAACGAAAAGCTAAATAATAATACTACACTAAGCTTTATAAAATCACCTAAATATTTCATAATTATCAATATTATAATTTTGAATCAGATTCTGTAACTGCTTATCATTACCTCCATCTGCAACGTTTTCCTGACTTAACTTAAAAAGTGAATTTTTATTTTCAATGGGAATTAAGTTTGAAAAATAACTGGATTTCACAGTCTTTGTCTTATTCAACTGAGCCATCATATTCAGCCAGACATCATCTGCCATAAAACATAAGCTGACAAATACCTCTTTGTTCAGAACTTCTTCATTAAAAAAATTACTCTTATATAAGGTTCCTCCCCCACTTGTGTGAAATAGATCAAATGTCGGTCCATAATTTCCGAAGACTTTTTTCCATTTATAATATTTGCTTATTGTATTATCATCATTTCTCACAATTTTATGTGCTCTATGACAACAAATTGTATCAGGAAATTTTTTATGTAAATCCATTAAATCTTTAATGATATTGGACGGATAAAAAATATCATCGTCTATTGTTATGATAACGTCGTTCTGATATTCCTTAAAGGCATAGTAATATTTTTTATGAGACCTGAGATCTTCCTCAACAAATTTTATTTCTAATTGCTTCTTTTTATAGTAGCCTATCAAATTATCCGGTATATCTTTCAACTCATTCGGAAATTGATCTTTTGCCAAATACAATACAATTTTGTTCGGCATCAGACTTTGTCGTAACATACATTCTATAACCATCCATAATTTGGATATCCTTCCCGGAAATGTTGTTAATGAGACGACAATATTTTCCGACGTTTTTTCGGGTAGTACTATTTCTTTTTTAGTGTTTTTAAGATATATCGGAAAGACAAAATTTGAAAACTTTCTTATAGAAAATCTCGCTAAAGACTGAGCTCTAGTAATTTTTCTTAACGATGAATATTTTCTATCTATATAATCAATTAACATTTTTAGTTGTCGTTTTATAAAATGATGATATACAATAAAGACTTGCTAGCCAAATCCACATGTAAGGATTATTTAAATAAACACTATTAATTGTAAACGCCAATGGCATTACGAGTAATGATCCTAATAAAATATAGTTTGGAATTTCCCGCTTTTTAAAAATCCTTTTGGGATTAAAAATTTTAAATAACAATAAAAGAAATGCAACAAAGACAATAATCCCATATTGAGAAAGTAATTCTATAAATAAATTATGGGGTACCCTGATAGGGTTTTTCGTCATTTTACTAGCTGTCTCAGAAAAATTCCCAGCTCCGACACCCAAAAATTTTGAGTTTATAAACATGTCGATACCAACATTAATCATTTCCTTTCTGGAATTGTCTTCCAGTCCTTTTTGTTCGATTCTCGTCTTTAAGTAAGAAAATGATGCATTATTCATTACATATATATAACCTGCAAAAGATGCTATTATCGAAATGAATGTATAAATAATGGTTTTGCTTATTGACTTACTGGAATAAAAAATTATATATATAATTGTAGATATTAATAAGCACAGCATCGTTCCGCGGCTTGCATTAGTCAGTACAACCCAAACGATTGCTAAAATAAAAAGGATATAAAGTATTTTAAAAAACTTGCTTGAAATAAACTTAAGTTTGGCTAAAATAAAAGGGAATGAAATTGCCAAAAGGTGATTATACAAATTATAATTTCCAAAAGTAATAGCGGCGTATTTTCTAATAGTTCCCAGTCCTCCTAACACCATATCATCTCCAAACTTAGAATTGGAAAAGTGTAAATTGAAATTAATTTCTATAAGTGCAATTGGAATACTTAGTAATACAAATATAACCCAGCCATTGATCAGTTTATTTAAACTTAAATACTTGCTAAAATTTAGTATTTCAACGAAGATGATGAAATTTATTAATGCATATGCAAACTCTTTTAAGGATTGGTCATTATTAAATGTTAAAAATAACATTGATAATACACAATACATAATAAAAGAAAAGAAAAACAATAGAAACTCCTTCCCTTTTATCAGTTTTTTATTTAAATCCCTTATTAATAAGGGTAAAAATAGGATAGCAAGAATTCTCGGTGCTTGTAACATACCACCGTATAAACCAAATATTTGTGAAATAATTAATATTGGGGTTATATTTTTCTTTAAATAATTCATTTATTAATCAAATTATCGAATCTTACCAGAAGGAAAATAAAATTCCAATTCTTATAAATAAAAACCGATTTGGAAGGAAATAGTTTTGTTTTAATATATCTTACAATAAACGAATCATATTGCCTTGTAAAGATGAAAAAATTCTTATTACTGATATTATTCAACAGACTGATAATTTCAGATTTTTTCATATTACTTTTATGTAAAAAATTGAATAGCAATGTAAAATAATAATGATGCCTGTTTATGATAAACTTTTCCGGAAAGAAATCTATTATATCTTTCTTATTATAGAGTTCTAAAAGTTTTAAAACTGATTCTACATTTTTTATAGTCTGTTTTTTTTTCATGATTGACTCTCCCCTCTGTACATAATTTACAAAGATATTGTCAATAACCTGCATTGAAGGGTTTTTACTATAAACCTGAGTATTAAATAATACATCCTCATATATGGCCCCTTTTTCAAATATGATCTTATGAAGATCCAAGAATTTTTTTGAATAGATCTGTGTCCATGCCTGAACACCATAGTTATTGTATTTTAACAGCAAATCGTGGCCACTGATCATTTTTTCATTTTCAAATTTTTCAAATTTGACAATTTTATTTTCATAAATTTCCTGATAATTAAATAAGAAAATATCTGTCTCTTTATTGATTTTTTTAAAAAAAATGTCAATACTCTCACTTTCAATATAATCATCTCCATCAACAAACCAAATATATTCCCCTTTGGCTATTTTATATCCAGCATTTCTGGCATCAGAAAGCCCCCCGTTTTCTTTTTCCAGGATGACAATTCTTTTATCCGTTTCTTTATATTTATTACAAATACTGATGCTATTGTCTGGAGATCCATCAATTACCAAGATCAGTTCAAAATTAGCAGAAGTATTTTGTACTATACTGGCAATACATTTCTCTATATAATTTTCAACATTATATATTGGGACAATTATTGATAAAAAAACATCATTCATTTAGATTCTCTATTAATGGTAGGTAAAACTTCCTTATCTCCTGAGGATTATATTTCTCATAGTTATCATTACTCAATAACTCATCTATTGCTGTGTTTGCTTCCTCTACATTTTTAACAAACTTGATATATTTTAAATACTTAATCCAGTTGTAAGTTCCTATAACTTTCTGATTATAATTCGAAAAAACCACGCATGGTGTTCCTGTGATGATGCAAAGAACCATTCCGTGTAATCTGTCAGTGACCACTATCTTTGCCTTAGAAAATTGTAATAGCTTATTAGTCAATATTTTCTTTCTAACAGATTTTATATCTAAATCTGTTATTTTATCACAATGCATATCAGAATTAATTATTTTGTCAAATCTTTCTTTTAAGATTTGGGTAATTTTATCTTTATCATCTGCTGTTAATATTGATTCCTGATCATTTCTGATTACTTCCAATGCATATTCCCGCTCATTTTCAAAACTATATTCAGTGTAAAGAACAATATCGGGAGTCAGAATTACTTTGTTTTTTGGAAAATATTTTTGCATTAATTCAAATGATTTTTCCTCCCTGGCTGTCAAAATCAAATTTTTATGTTTTCCAAAAATATCCTGTGTTCTTTTTAATTCAGTTTCACCAATCTGATCATTTGAATAATAGATCGTTTGTGGAAACAGTATAATTTTATTTTCAGGAAAGTTTTGAATTACCATTCTCCTTAAATTTTCTTCCCTCATATATTCATTCCCAAAATTGCCACCGCCATGAACAAATATCAAATCATCAGGATGAATAGTATTTCTGTACTTTTCTATAAAATACTTCATTTGAGACTGATTGATCTCAAAGATGTGATGCCCGGGTAAATTTTCCTGAAAAAATTTTAGCTGTCCTTCAGCAATAGCATGATCTCCAATATTAGTATGGGTAGGAGTTTGAAATAAAAATAACCGCTTTGACTTGCAATTAGTAATCTCATCAGCAATTTTATCTACTATGGCATTATTCTGTATATTATTGATAATTGAATTTGCTTTATTTTTTATTCTGTTAAATAAATCCATATTTATTTCTTTATTTTTTTTATGATTGTTTTCTTAACCTGTAAATACTCTTCCCGCTTAATACCAATAAGAATAATTAATCCCAACAAAATAATCTCAGCACCAATGGTTGAAGATATTGCAAAAAAGTAGCTATTAAAATCTACTTTTTTTATGAGCCATACCAGAATAAAACAAGAGAAAATAATCAGGAAGGTTTGTTTAAAATACAGTAGTACATCTGGCAGTTCATATTTCAATTTATGGTTAACATAAAGAAACCGAAACACGAATGTGCATAAATTCAAAATAACGTTTAAACTCATAATATATACAGGAGAAAAACCAAATTTCAAGAATATATATGCCAGTGGAAGATTTAACAATAATATCAATGAAACACCTAATTGATAATTTCTAATATTTCCAATTGCATTAGCAGACATCCAAAATGGCCCAACTATAGCATTAATGATAGAGCCCATGATAACGATCTGAGTGAAGCTTACAAGATATTGAGGTAAATTAACACCAAGCCATAATTTTAAAATAAATTCTGTATGTAATAAAATTGGTATTGATAAAACTAAAAATAGAAATACTGAATATTTCGAAGTATTTAGTACTAATCTTTTATGTGTTTCCAAATCATTCGAAGCATAACTTTGCGTAATTTGTGGATTAAATGCTACCTGCATATTGGAAACAAAACTATATAAAACACTGTTTACCTGATTCGCAATACCTAAGGCTGCATTTACAGTTACACCGATGAATATATTCATAATCATATTCAATCCCTGTGTTGAGCTTAAAACGGCCACTTGTCCGAATAAGCTCCAACCAGAAAAAGATAATAATTCTCTGAATAGTTTTTTGTCAGAAAAATAATGGTAAGCAGTTTCTTCCTTAAAGTTCGTATAGCAATAAATTTTATAAATTACATTAATTATAAGATTGACCAATAATAGTAAAAATGAATAAACTATTAGCTGATCATATTCAACAAAAAGAGATAATAAAAATACAATAGCTAGTTTTAGTATAGTCTCTACTATACCCAGATAGGCATAGAAAGACATTCTTTCATTCGCGAGTATGGTAGCATTGAAAGGTATTCTAATGATATTAATTATTGTTGTAATAATAGAAAACTGAAATACAAAATTCGCTGCATTAAGGCGATTAACCGGAATATTTAATTTGTAATTTAAAAACCACAATCCAATAGTCTCCGACAAAATCAATACGATAATTGAGATAATTATATGAATATTGAGACTCATACAAAAAACTCTATTAACTTTTTCTTTACTATTTGAAGCTAATTCAATATTTAAAAATCGTTGCGTAGCACTTGTCATAGCATTATTTAAAAAAGAAAATAATACAACTACCCCAGCCACTAAATTATATATTCCAAAATCCTCTACTCCTAACTTCTGTAAAATGATCCGTGAAGTATATAAGGAGATCCCCATATTGATGATCATCCTTATGTAGAGTAATATTGTATTTTTTGCGATCTTTTTTGTACTTGACAATTTATTTACTTTTAATCATTACCAAATAGATCCCTTGTATACACTTTTTCCTGTACATCAGCAAGTTCCGATGCATTGCGGTTAGAAATAATTACATCGCATTCTTTCTTGAAAAGTTCTAAATCTTTTACTACTCTGGAACCGAAAAAAGACTCTTCATTAAGTGCCGGCTCAAACACTTCCACTTCTACTCCCTTAGCTTTAATCCTTTTCATTACTCCCTGTATGGCAGATGCTCTGAAATTGTCTGAACCGGCTTTCATGATAAGACGGTAAACACCTACCTTTTTTGGTTTTTTGGCGAGTACAGAATCTGCTATAAAATCCTTACGGGTCCTGTTTGCATCTACAATTGCCTGGATAATATTATTGGGAACAGCGTTATAATTTGCCAAAAGTTGTTTGGTATCTTTAGGCAGGCAGTATCCTCCGTATCCAAAAGACGGATTATTATAATGCGAACCAATTCTTGGGTCCAACCCAACACCTTCTACAATCTGGCGGGTATTCAGTTCATGGATCTGCGCATAGCTGTCTAATTCATTAAAATAAGCTACTCGCAATGCCAAGTAAGTATTTGAAAACAATTTAATGGCTTCCGCTTCGGTAGGATTAGTAAACAAAACCGGAATATCCTTTTTTACCGCACCTTCTTTCAGTAATTCTGAAAAAACCCTTGCTCGCTCGCTCTGCTCCCCGACAATAATTCGAGAAGGATATAAATTATCATATAAAGCTTTGCCTTCTCTCAAAAATTCAGGAGAAAATACCACATTATCTAAATGCATTCTGCTTTTTAACTCTACTGTATAACCCACCGGAACTGTAGATTTAATAATAATTACAGCTTCAGAATTATACCCTGCAATTTCCTTTATTACATTTTCGACACTGCTTGTATCGAAATAGTTAGTGGTGGGATCATAATCTGTGGGTGTGGCAACAATAATATATTCGGCTTTATCGTAAGCTTCCTTTTTATCTAAAGTGGCTTTAAAATTAAGTGGTTTAGTACTTAGAAACGTGCTGATCTCTTCATCTTCAATAGGAGATTTTTTAGAATTAAGCAATTCTACTCTTTCCTGAACAATATCTAACGCTACAACTTCATTATGTTGGGCCAATAAGACAGCATTAGACAAACCTACATACCCTGTTCCTACGACTGCTATTTTCATTCTCTATTTTTTATAAACGATTATCGTATTTATCTAAAATTCCTTTAACATCATATACAACTCCTCCTTCTTTCAGATAACGAGAAAGATCAATATTCAGGAATTCATCATGAGAAACTGTGAGAACGACTGCGTCAAATTTTTCCTTCACATCTTCCAGAGAATTGGCAGATCTAATACCATATTCGTGCATTACTTCTTCTGGATTGGCCCAAGGATCGTACGTTGTAACTTCGATAGAATAATCTTCCAGCGCATTGATAACATCTGCGGCTTTCGTATTTCTTACATCCGGACAGTTTTCTTTAAAGGTGATTCCAAGATTAAGCACTTTGGCATCCGTAATGTTGATTCTTTTCTTAATCATTGTTTTTACCACCTCAGAAGCTACAAACTGTCCCATAGAATCATTCAGCCTTCTTGCTGTAAGGATAAGCTCAGAATAATATCCAACGTCCTGCGCTTTCTGGGCAAGATAGAAAGGGTCTACCCCTATACAGTGTCCTCCTACCAGTCCGGGCTTGAATTTCAGGAAATTCCATTTCGTGCCTGCTGCTTCCAAAACTGCATGTGTATCAATATCCAGGAGATTAAATATTTTTGCAAGCTCATTCACAAAAGCAATATTGATATCACGTTGTGAATTTTCGATCACTTTTGATGCTTCAGCTACTTTGATAGTTGGTGCCAAATGTGTACCCGCTGCAATTACAGATTTATATAATTCGTCTACTTTTTTACCAATTTCCGGTGTAGAACCTGAAGTTACTTTTAAAATCTTCTCTACGGTACGTTCTTTATCTCCCGGGTTAATTCTTTCAGGAGAATATCCTGCAAAAAAATCTTTGTTAAACTTCAATCCCGAAACTTTTTCAAGCACAGGGATACATTCTTCTTCTGTAACGCCGGGATAAACAGTAGATTCATAAATAACAACATCCCCTTTTTTCAGTACTGTCCCTACTGTTTCAGACGCTTTATATAAAGGTGTCAGATCCGGACGACTATGTTTGTCTACCGGTGTAGGAACAGTTACGATATAGATATTAGCCTCTTTAATATCTTCTATATCAGATGTGCAAAGCAATCCTTTTGATGAACTTGAAAATGGATTCTCCTTTACTAAAACCGGCTGCAATATTTCATCTTCTACCTCCAGGGTAGAATCTTTTCCGTTATTCAATTCTACAATTCTGGACTGATTGATATCAAAACCAACTACGGAATATTTTGTTGCAAATAAACGAGCCAGAGGTAACCCTACATAACCTAAACCTATTACCCCTATTTTATTTTCTATATTCATATTTTATGGTGTTCTTACTTTATTTTTATGTCTATTTTTGAAGATAATTTGATTACTTATTAAAAAAGCTTTTGCCACCAGCTTTTCTTCTTATCAGCTGTATATCCGTAACCGTAGCCATAGTTATAGCCATAACCACCAACATTTTTAGAAACATCGTTGATCACGAAAGAGACGTTTGATATTTTTGATTCTTTAACCAGTTTATTTGCAAAATCTAGTAATATTTTTCTTGACACTCCTGATCTCAGTACGTATAAAGAAGCATCGGCTGTATCAGAAATACTCAATGTATCTGACACAAGCATCAGCGGAGCAGAATCGATCACAATATATTCGTAACGGGACGACATCTCACTGATAAGCTTCTGATAACGACCGTTGGAAAGAAGCTCCTGAGGATTTGGAGGAATGGATCCTGCATAAATTACATCACACTCAGGATTGGTATCTGAAGTATAGATAAGATCTTCTAAATCTATCGTTTCGTCATATAAATATTCCGTAAGACCAGCATTCTTAACACGTTCATCGTCATATCTCTGTATCTGCGGATTTCTAATATCCGAACCAATTAGCAATGATCGTCCGTTTTTGCTTCCCAATGTCAGAGCAAGATTCACTGAAACCAATGTTTTTCCTTCTCCCTTCACTGAAGAAGTTACCAATATGACTTTCGCCGAATCTTTCTTAGGAAGTAAAAATTTCAGATTGGAAACCAATATTCTGAATGCTTCAGCCAATTCTGAGAAATCATTTTTTTGTACAAGGTGAAGCTGATCATCTTTTAGAGCAGGAATATCTGCCAGTACCCCAAGAGATGAATTTTCTGAAATATCTGTACGGTTGTAGATTTTATCATCCCACATAAAGAAAAGATAGAACACCACAAGCGGTATCATTAATCCTAATATAGCAGCAGCCAAAAGAATGATGTTTTTCTTAGGCGAAACCGGAATATCATCAGTGTAAGCAGGATTTACAATTTTAGCTTTCGGAACATTAACAGAAAGATTGATCGCGTTTTCTTCTCTTTTCTGTAAAAGGAAAAGGAAAAGCTGTTCTTTAAGATTCTGCTGGCGTTCGATACCTCTGTAGATTTTCGACTGTCCAGGAACTTTTTCAATCATTCCTGTACTCGTGGAAATCTGGCTGTTTATCTGCGCAATAGAAGCCTGAATCGTTGCTTTTTGTTGACTGATATTATCTCTCACAATTTCTTTTAGTGAAGAAATTTCTTTATTCATTTCTATCACAGCAGGGTTTTCATTGGTTGCCTGCTTCAAAGTTTTATTTCTGGTGATAACAAGAGTATTATATTGTGAAATTGCCTGTTCCAAACCAGGATTAAGCCCTAAATTTGAAGGCATAAGCTGATTATCTCCTTTTGAAGCTTCATTTTGAAGTGAGTTAAGAAGATCCAGCTGTGTTTGCTGCTGAAGCAATTGCTTTGTGTTTTCATTTGTATTTTGAAGTGCCAGCTGAGCCTGAGCCTCCAAATCCACGATTTGGTTACGGTTCTGAAAATCTTCCTTCTGATTCTCCACTCCGGAAAGATCCCGTGAAATAACTTCTAATCGTTTATCGATAAATTCCTGCGTATTTTGAGCTTGTAAGTTTTTATCTCTTAGCCCATCCAGATTATACTGTTTTGTTACTTCATTAAGAATGGCTTCTGATTTTTCGGGAACAGTTCCTACAATCTTAATGTCCATCAGCATAGCTTTCTGATCCGGAAGGTCAACCTGAATCTTTTTTTCCAAAGATTTTATCTTCTCTATAGGATTCCAAAAGACAATTTTATATTTATCTTTAAAGGTAAGACCCGGAACTTTTTGAAGAACTACAGTTCCAAAATCAAGTGCTAGATTTTTATCGAAAACCCCCTTTACTTTTTTGCTTTCCTTATCTTCTAAAACAAATTCGTTTCCGTTTACCTCTTTCACCATGTATTGGGAAGAAACAAATTTTTTGGTATTATTATAAGAAATAATTTTTGCAACAATGGGAACTTTGGTAAATAATTCGGAATCTCTTATTTCGCCGGAATTATAATATTGTATATTAAGATTCAGGTTTTCAACAACTTTCATCAGAATAGGTCTGGAGCTTACTACAGCCACTTCACTTTTAAGTTCATCTGCATTTCCTATACCAAGTCCTAAGTTATCAAGATCAATTAATGCGCCTGTTAAATCAGACTGTTTCTTATCAAATTTTAAAGTAGTAATCGATTCATATTGAGGTACAGTGTATCTTAAATATATGAAGGCTACAATAACAAATAATAAGATAGATGTTATAAACCAAGGCCATTTGACTAAATACTTTCCAATGATCTTTCTTAAATCCAACGATTCTTCACTTTCCTGAAATTCTATCTGCTGCATATTTTATCTACGAGTTAAAGCAATAATAAGTGTACCGGCTGTCAGTAAAGCACCAATAATCTGGAATGTAAGGGCTCTGTTCGGATTCGAGTTAGCCTGAACCTGCTTGTTTTTGTCAGGCTGTACATATAATATGTCATTTTGCTTCATATAGTAGTATGGCGAACTCACAATATCAGATCTTGTAAGATCGATATTAACAATCTGGTCTGTCCCGCTATCATCGGTACGAATAAGCTTAACATGAGTACGGTCTCCGAAATCCGTCATATCACCTGCAAGTCCGAGTGCCTGAAAAATATTGATTTTTTGAGAGACACTTTCTTTCTGTCCCGGTTCCTTCACCTCTCCCAAAACACTTACATTGAAGTTTTTAAGGGTTATAGTTACCAATGGATCTGTCAGATATCTCTTAAGACGTGATTCAAGTTCCTGTTTCAATTGTATCTGTGTCATTCCTTTGGTATACACATTTCCTAAAACCGGAAAAGAGATATAACCTTCTTCATTGACAAGATATTGACTGGGTTCTACATATTGGTTAATTCCCCTACCACCGTCGCTGCCAACCTTGTTTGCAGTATTTAAGTTAAAAGGTTTTACAGCAATTTCATCAAGTGCAGAAACAAGAATTAAAAGTACATCCCCTTCCTGAATATGCAAGCCTTGAAATTTTGCTTTAGCAACCTCCTCTTCCATATTATTTTTTGACATATATACCATATTCTGCTTCGGCCGGCATGATAATAAAATAACCGACAAAAGGGTTATATATGTAATAATCTTTTTATTCATATGTTATTTATTCTAAGTCTACTTGTGTTATTATTTAAAATTTATCTGAGTTAAATTTAAGATAATTATTGTAAGAAAGCTAACCACACATAATTTACTATATTTATTAGGATATTTACTTATGTGAAGCGTATTTTAATCTGTATATTTAAATTAATTCATTCTCTAGCAATTTTCATTCCGTTTGGAATTAAAATTGCTAAATTATTATTCTATATTATTTTTTTCACGGATTTTATACTTTAATTTCCGTCATACACTTTTACTAAGATACGCAGTCAAGAATTTCAAACTCCGAATTATTGCTTATAAATTCAGGAACAATAATTTTTAATATTCTCACAATCTGTAAACTATCTTTATTCATTGCTGACAGAATAATTTGTGTGCTCAAATTCTCTATATCTTCAAACTTCATTAATGGATCTCTTGATATCATGATTTTCTCATGGTGCGTTGGAATTGTTGTAGCATTATCTGTTAAAAGTTCTTCATACAGCTTTTCACCAGGTCTTAAACCAATAAAATCAATTTTAATATCAATACCCGGAGTATATCCTGATAATTTTATCATTCTTTCCGCCAAATCCAGAATTTTAACCGGTTTCCCCATATCAAAAACATAAATTTCACCTCCCTGCCCCATTGTTCCGGCCTGAAGTACCAATTCACAAGCCTCCGGAATCGTCATAAAATAACGAATAATATCGGGATGAGTAATTGTTACCGGACCTCCTTTTTCAATTTGTTTTTTGAAATGCGGTATTACAGAGCCATTGGAACCTAATACATTTCCAAAACGTGTTGTTATAAATTTTGTTGCATTATCTGAAGAATTTTGTAAAGACTGCACAAAAAGTTCAGCAGCTCTTTTGGAAGCACCCATTACGTTAGTGGGATTTACAGCTTTATCCGTAGATATCATCACGAAACGATTGACATCATATTTTTTTGATAATAGCGCTACATTCTTAGTTCCTCCGATATTTACAAAAATAGCTTCATGCGGATTATCTTCTATTAAAGGTACGTGTTTGTATGCTGCTGCATGATACACTATTGAAAACTGATAGTCATCAAACAATTTTTCCATTCTGGAATAGTTTGAAATATCCGCCAGTATAAATTTAAACCTTTGATTGGGGAATTTTTCTAGTAAATCAAGCTGCAACTCATATAAAGGAGATTCTGCCTGATCTACGACTACAATAAGCGATGAATTTAGCTGAGCAACCTGCCTTACAATTTCGCTTCCTATAGATCCGGCTCCTCCGGTTACCAGAATATTTTTATTAACATGATAAGATTTTACTTCATCATTCTCTATTTTAATTGCCGGACGGTTCAGTAAATCCTCAATCTGAAGAGGACGAATGTCTTCCACTTTATGATTTTCTTTTATTATATTGGTTACCGGTGCTTTTAATACTTTCAATCCTTTATCCAATGCAAAGCTAGTCCATTCTTCTATCTCTTGCTTAGTCATCACATCTTTGATTAAAACCGCATCAAACTGTTCTTTAAGATTATCGCTCTTAAGAAATTTCTTTTTATTATAAATTTTATGACCAAGCAACATTGCTTTTTTAGAATCCGATCTTGCACTAAGAAATCCTGCCAGCTGATATGGATGATCGGGATTATGAATAATAGCCTTTGCTAATGACACAGAAGTATCCTCTACCCCTACAATAGCAATTCTGGCTTTGGATGGAGTACCCTTACTATCTAAGACACCAAAAAGTTCTTTTGTTATCATTCTGAAAAAGAACATCAGAAAAATTGAGATAAAGAAAAATAAAAAAAGAACAGGGTATAAAAATACTGGTTTACCCAATATCAGTTCCGATATGAAATTCAGCCCCAGCAAGACAATAAGAGCACTTCCTGAAGACCATACAATTTTAAAGAAATCAAAAAAAGTAGAGTGTCTGATAATTCCTGCATACGTTTTGAAAATAACTATACACAAAATATTAATAAGAACCACTGAAAATATCTTTTCCTTTTGATACTTAATGAAGTTAAGTTTTACTTCTAGACTATTCAAAAGAAAATATGAAACTAAAACTGAAAAAAAAATGACTGAAATATCAATAAGAAAAACCGACCACCTGGGTATATATCTTACCTCCCTGATTTTAAAAACATTCCCCATACACAAATAAACCTAAAGTATCTTTTTCATTAATTCAACATTTGGTGGTTTTATTATCGAGCGAAGATAATAATTATTATTAATATTTTTAATAGCATACGTAAATTTTTATTCAAAATACAAATCTTCCGTTTTGAGATATTCTAACATTTAATTTACATGCGTACACAAAAAAAAATACTGTAAAATATGCATTTTACAGTATTTTGACTACTTTGATATTGTAGTTGCGATCCGGACGGGACTCGAACCCGCGACCTCCGCCGTGACAGGGCGGCATTC
>NZ_JBMDJJ010000033.1:0-41577 GCF_057809135.1 Chryseobacterium sp. FG46
GGAGTAAAAGACAAAACTTTCTTTCTATTCAGATTATCCAAACTTTTTGCTTAGCTCCCAACTTTTGCGCTTGATCCGGGACTCTGAAGAATGTACAAGATAGAATTTATCCAAAGTTTCGGAATAAAGTATATAACAGAAGTACATGAAACTAAAATAAACAAAAAACCTCACAATAAGAATTGTGAGGTTTTTGTGAGCGCGAAAGGATTCGAACCTTTGACCGTCTGCTTAGAAGGCAGATGCTCTATCCAGCTGAGCTACGCACCCTTAAAAGTTGATTCCCGCTTAGTAAATAAGCACATTAAAAAAGTCGGGGCGGCAGGATTCGAACCTGCGACCTCCTGGTCCCAAACCAGGCGCGATGACCGGACTACGCTACGCCCCGAATATATAAGAAGAGCGGAGGGTAAGGGATTCGAACCCTTGCGACACTTTCGCGTCGACAGTTTAGCAAACTGCTCCGTTAACCACTCCGGCAACCCTCCTTTTTTGTTTATTTTTTAATGATCGTTGTTCCGTTATTGCGAGTGCAAATATAGAACAGATTTCTTTATTTACCAAATAAAATTCAAGAAAATTTTGTGTATTTTTGAACTAATAAATCATCCAAAAACCAAACTGATGCGTAAAACATTATATATCATCGGATTAAGCACATTTGTTTTTTCATGTACTTCCAGGCAAAATGTGAAAAATAATACTTACAAACCGAAAACCCCAACAACACAGGCGAAACCAGCTGTTCAGACAAAACCTCCGGTTGCTCAAAAACCCAAAGTTGTATCTGATCATGGAGTGGATTTTTTTACGACCAATATAGCAGATCCAACCAAAAATGATAATACGGCAAGTTATGGTTCTATCGTATCTGCAAAACCAGGCGGATATAAAGTGGTGAAAACTTTTTTTCCTGCAGTGGCCCAGAATTTCAGACAGCGTTATCTGATATTACATTATACCGCTCTTGCAGATGATAAATCAGTTACTGTTCTGACCCAACAGGCAGTAAGTGCCCATTATCTTGTAAATAATACCGGAGATAATGAGATTTATCAATTGGTGGATGAAAACAAACGGGCATATCATGCAGGCGTAAGTGCGTGGAGAAATGATAAAAATCTTAACGATAATTCTATCGGTATTGAAATTGTAAATACTGGCTATACTACAGATAGTACCGGTAAAAGAATTTTTGCCCCTTTTAGTGATGAGCAGGTAAAAAAAGTGGCTGCATTGGTTAAAGATATTGTAACAAGGTATCAGATCCAGCCAACAAACGTATTGGGCCATTCAGATATTGCCCCTACAAGAAAGCAGGATCCTGGACCGATGTTCCCATGGAAAAAGCTCTATGACGAATATCAGGTTGGAATGTGGTATGATGAAGCTGCCAAACAGACGTATCTTGAACCTGCACAGGCAGACCTGGCAGCCAGATATAATGATTCCAGCTTTATTTTCCTTATTCAGACTTCATTACAGAAATTCGGATATGCACTTGATCTTAGCGGACAATGGGACGATGCTACCAAGAAAACAATTGAAGCTTTCCAGTACCACTTCCGTCCACAGAATTATGACGGAATCATGGATGCTGAAACATGGGCAATACTCCAGGCTTTAAATCAAAAATATACTGTAAAATAATTCAAATTAAAACGCATCGGTTAGATGCGTTTTTGCTATCTTTAAACGATCAAAAACAGTAAAATATCTGTAATGGAAAATTTCAGAAAAGAAAGTGATCTATTAGGCGAACTGAATGTGCCTTTAGACGCTTATTATGGGGTTCAGACACAAAGAGCTATCGACAATTTTAAAATTTCAGGACAGCTTTTGTCTTCATATCCGGATTTCATAAAAGGATTGGCGTTTGTAAAAAAAGCAGCGGCAAAAACCAATTATGAATTAGGGCTTTTAGACGAAAATCTGTATTTTAAAATAGCAGAAGCATGTGATGAAATTGTAGAAGGGAAATATCATGAGCAGTTTCCGGTAGATATGATTCAGGGAGGCGCTGGAACTTCCATCAACATGAATGCGAATGAAGTGATCGCCAATATCGTGTTGGAAAAATTAGGAAAAAATAAAGGAGAATACGAGTTCTGTTCACCTAATGATCATATCAATCTCTCTCAATCTACGAATGATGCTTATCCTACGGCAATCAAAATGGGACTGCTTCAGATGAACATCGGATTGGTGGAAAAACTGGAAAGAATTATCACTGCTTTCCGTGCAAAAGGACAGGAATTCCAGGATGTGATCAAAATGGGACGTACACAGCTTCAGGATGCCGTTCCGATGACTTTAGGACAGGAGTTTGAAGCCTACGCAGCCACTTTGGAAGAAGATATCTCCAAGCTTAATAACAATGCCAGCCTATTTGTGGAAGTAAATATGGGAGCTACAGCAATCGGAACAGGATTAAATGCTCCGGTAGGATATGCTACCCTTTGTGCTAAAAACTTAGCTCAGATTACAGGATTTCCGATTGTTTCAGCACCGGATTTAGTAGAAGCTACTCCTGATACAGGGTCTTATGTGATCTACTCTTCAGCAACAAAGCGTCTTGCAGTAAAGCTGTCTAAAATCTGTAATGATTTAAGATTGCTTTCATCAGGTCCAAGAGCAGGTCTTTTTGAAATCAACCTTCCGCCAATGCAGCCAGGATCTTCTATCATGCCTGGGAAAGTAAATCCTGTAATTCCGGAAGTGGTCAACCAGGTTTGTTTCAAAGTAATCGGTAATGACCTTACCGTAACTTTTGCCGCAGAAGCAGGACAGCTGCAGCTGAATGTAATGGAACCGGTACTTTCTCATGCCATTATGGAAAATATCAACTTCCTTTGCAATGCTTTAGATACGCTTCGTGACAAATGTGTGGTTGGAATTACTGCCAATAAAGAAGTCTGCCTGAATATGGTAAAACACAGCATCGGTATTGTAACCGCATTAAACCCTTATATCGGATACAAACAGTCTACACAAATTGCAAAAGAAGCATTAGAAACCGGTAAAAGCGTTTACAACCTTGTTCTGGAGAAAGGAATTCTTTCTCAGGAAAAACTGGATGAAATTCTTGATCCGAAGAACATGCTGAAACCGCATAACAAATAAAATCATCAACGATAAATGATCAATGATAATTGATGCCCTCAAAAGCTTCTCATCATTGATCATTTATTATTCATCATTTATACTATAATTCGTGAGGTTTTTAATTATCATTCCTGCTCATAACGAAGAAGACAACCTCCCATTTACTCTTAATTCTCTGCAACAGCA
Source organism: Chryseobacterium sp. FG46 (assembly GCF_057809135.1). Lineage (NCBI taxonomy): Bacteria > Pseudomonadati > Bacteroidota > Flavobacteriia > Flavobacteriales > Weeksellaceae > Chryseobacterium > Chryseobacterium sp. FG46. The sequence continues at coordinate 3,292 of NZ_JBMDJJ010000033.1, forward strand.
AAACAGCAAAGATTTTAAAGTAGTGGTAGTGAATGACGGTTCTACAGACAGAACAACTGAGGTGATCAGGAAATACACAGAAACTGATTCCCGTTTTGAAACAATCAACCTTCAGAAATCTGAACATCAGCCAGGTTCTAAAGTAGTTCATGCTTTTAACAACGGACTCAATACTCAAACGATAAATGAATTTGACATTATCTGTAAATTTGATGCCGATATCATTCTTCCGGAAAACTACCTCACTGCAGTAGAAACAGCTTTTATCACTCATCCCGAATATGGCCTTGTAGGAGGTCTTCTGTATATAGAAAAAGACGGAAACTGGGTGTATGAAGGAAATTCTAATAAACATCACGTAAGAGGTCCTATGAAGGCTTACCGTAAAGAATGTTTTATTCAGATTGGCGGTTTAAGGGAAACTTTGGGCTGGGATAATATTGACTCTATACTGTTGGAAAATCTGGGATGGAAAGAAGTTGTACTTCCTGAGCTCCATGTAAAGCTGATTAAATTAAAAGGAGCTGATTATACGATACGTCCTGCAGATTATTACGGAAGATATTTTTATTTCTTAGGACTGAACAGGTTTCTGGCATATATCGCCTCCTCAAAAGAAGCTATGAAAAGTAAGTCTGCTTCATTTTTCTTTGATATCATCAGGTCTTATGAAAGCTGCAGATCAAAGAAATTAGAATTGAAAATTACAAAAGAAGAACAAAAAGCCGTTAATGATCAGCGTTGGAGAATGCTGAAAAAGAAATGGCTTAAGATGTAAAAGATAAATTATTTTATACATTGTAAATGTTCATCAGTAGAAACGGGCTTTAGCCCGTTTAATTAAAAAAATAAAAATCCATTGGCTTTAGCCAAAACTTAAGATATAACTCCCGTTAACCTGTGAAAAAAATAGCTTACATAGAAATAGACACTCATGCAGAAATTGCTCAGGCTTTCATGGATATTATGGAGGGTTGTAAGGATTTTGCCGTAGACTATTATTTTTCAAAAAGGATAAAAGATCAGATCAACCATCGTGACGAAGCTGTTTTCTTATCAGACAGTTCCATGATTCTGGATCAGTTAAACGGGAAAGGATATGACCTTGTGGTAATAGGAACTGTTCATCGTTATTTTAATACATTTTTGGCAGTAACAAAAAAGTATAATACCGCAGTCATTACCCATAATCTTAATTTCATAAAAGCCTCAAAGCTGGATCTGATGAAAAGTGTTTTCAAAGGAGATGTTATTTTCAGGTTAAAACTATGGCTGAAGGAAGGGTTATTTTACAAAACCAAAGTTTATAAGACGTCAAGAACTCTTTTCGTGCTGGATGAAGCATTGGTTTCAGGGAGATATCAGTATTTGCCGCTGTTTTATACAAGAGATTTTGATAAAGCAAAAAATGAAGAGCTTGTGGTGGTGATTCCTGGTGGGGTCTCACAGAAAAGAAGAGATTACGCCCATATTTTTAAAACTATTCAGAAACTCAGTACGGATCAGCCCTGCAAATTTGTTTTCCTTGGAAAAGCAGGCGGACACGAGTTAAAACAACTTGAAAATCTGTCCGGAAAATTACCCGAAAACATTAAAATTACCTATTTTTCAGAAAGAGTGTCCTCCGAAGATTTTGAAAAATGGATGCAGAAAGCAGATGTTTTATGGTGCCCGATTCAGCAGGAAACAGAGTTTTTCGGCATGAAAGAAATTTATGGACTGACTAAAATGACAGGAAATCTGGGCGATGCCATCGCCTACGGAAAATTGGCGGTTTTTCCAGGAAATTATCCTTCAAAACTGGACTTTATTATTGCTGAAAAAGAAAATGTTCTTGAACAATTAAGAACTGTTTCAGAGACTTCATTTGATTTTTTGACAACATACAGCAGGAAAGAAGTTCAGAAAAGGCTGGAACAGTTTCTAACATCTTTGATCTAAAAAGTCTGGATTATTCTCTTATTTTATCTTAAATACACTCTTGATAAACCTCATATTCAGATAATCTTCAACCGGGAAAATCTTGGTGAAGTAATTTCCGATATAGATCAGTATCAAAACAACTGCAGGTTTGTAAACAAGATTAAGCAGGTTGCTGTTGAAATTGGGAAGAACAATAGACACGGTAATAGCTAAAGTACAGATAATGGAGACAAAAATCATTTCAATACTCAAAGGCGAAACCTTAAACACAATATAATTGAAAACAATTTTCACCACATTGTAAATGGTAAGGGAAATTGCTGTAGACAGAGCAATTCCGATCAGTTTCAGAGATGTATTTTTGATAAAATAGTAATTCAGTCCGATCGTTAATCCTGCCAGCAAAAGCATCACCAGAATATTGAATCTGTAATATTTTGAGAGCGAAATAATATTTCCATTAAATCCCGTAGCAAGGTCGATCAATACAGCAGAGCCCCAGATCCATACTACCGGCTCATACTCTCTGAGCATGGTCCCGTTCTTTGGCATGAACTGTGTCAGATAAGGGAATCCTACCATAATACATGAGAATAAAACAGCACCAAGGAAATACAGTGTTAAAGAAGTTTTCTTATGGAATCTGTCCAGTTCTACCATATCTCCGTCTGCCAGATTTTTACTGATAATAGGAGCTGAAATGTTGAATAGTCCCAATTGGGGGATAGAGATCAGAGAGATCAAAGCATAGAGAACAGAATAGATTCCGTTTTCTTCCATTCCCATAAATTCTCCAATCATAAAGCTGTTGATTGCCAGATAGTTTCCAAACGTCCCCAGAAATCCAAAAAAACTGTAGTTCAGGAATTCTTTCCAAAAATGATTTTTCCTGAAATAATCTGTGCTGATGTCGAACTTTATTTTTTCCAGTTTATTGGTATAATATATATACCCGAAAAGCATGAGCGCAAATATTCCGAAGAAAAAAGCCAGTGCGATATTTTGAGACAAAGAAAAATAGAAGAAAAGACAGAAAGCTCCCAGATTTGCTATTTTAGGAAAAAGATTGTCAAAGATATTCGAAACAACAATTCTTTTATAATTTGAGGTGTATTTATTGAAAATAGCGCAGAGTGATAAAATTAAAATCAAGGGTAAAATAATTTTTTTAATTTTCCACGCTTCTGAATGTACAAATTTGGGATAAAAATAGGGGAGGATAAAAAATACAGTAACAAAAATGAGAAAATTGATCAGGACCGTCACAAGAGAGAGTGAAAGCATATTCTGATTTTTTCCTTCTTTCTGCAAAGCATTAAAAAATTTTACATTCGCATAAGAAATACCAAAAACAACAAAAGGAACGAGCATTTCAGCAGTTTGCATACTGTAGCGCAGCTTTCCGTAAAATTCAAAATCATTCGGAAATATGAATATTGCGGAAACCGTGCCCAGCAAAAAACCAATATAACCGATAATGGAATATTTGAAGCCTTGTCTCGCTACTACACTCATAAGTTGTTTTAAATGTTTTTAGGTATAAAAATAATATTGTTGATGTACTGAGTCTTATTTTTTTCGTCGTTTGTATTTTGTGTTATGATATCTTCTGTAAGATTTTCCAGCGTAAAGCTGTTTCTGTTCAGATATTTGGCATCGTATCCCCAGCTCATCACTTCGGATATTTCATTCCATATAGGAGTTTGGTGGTGTCTTTGCTCCATTTCGACCATTAAAGTCGGCTTGAATTGTCTGATGGTTTCTCTCGCCCCGGACAATGTTTTTATTTCGTTTCCTTCAACGTCTATTTTGATAAAATCAAGTCTGCTGAAATTTTCCAGTGCAGCCCATTCATCAAGCTTGATAACTTTTACTTGTTCCGTATAGCTTTTCTCTTCTCCTTTTTCTTTGTAAGAAGTATTTAAAGTGCCGCGGGAAGCAATGGTTTTTCCATTAATAATGGGTACTTTGAACTCTGCAATTCTGTTTTCGTCAGAAAGAGCCAAAGGGAAAATGTGCATGTTCGAAAAAAGTCTTTTTAGTCTTCTGTAAAGCTTTTTATTAGGTTCAAAACCATAAATATGCTCATGCTTCAAGGTGTTTTCCAGCTGATAAAGGAAAGTTCCCACATTGGCACCAATATCCAGTATCACAGCATTTTTAGGAAGATATTCTTTAATCCATACCAATTCCGGTTCTACATTACGTTCCGAAAAGTTATTTTTATTAAGATTATTTAAAGCTTTAAAATATCTTTTTTTGTAGAAATTCGGGCTTATGTATTGTAGTTTCTCTGCAATTTTTTGGTATAAAGACATCTTTGGCTTTTTGGCGAACAGCAAAGATACGTAAAAATGTAAAACTTTTCTTAAAAAATGTTAATTGTAATGGCTTGATTTTCAGGATTGGTTTTTAAAATTACTTTGGTAACCTGTTGAATTTTAATATATTTTTGATTTGTCCCAGAGATATCTGCATACCCTGAATATCTCAGTTAAAATATTCTAAAATAATACAACCCAACAAGAATGCACCCGATATTCTGTTAAAAAATGAGTGATCTGTGATTAAAAAAAATAAAACTGTTTAAAGAAAAGGTGTATTCAGGAAATCATTGAAAGGCTTCATCAGTTTGAAAACTTTGGTCATGTTTTTTACCGCATTTTTGTCCAGTACTTCCTCATCTTTCAGAGAATATACCACAATAAAGTTTTTAAGTTTGAGATATTCTCCCATGGGATCCTCTTTCTCAAAACCCTGAGGTATTTTCTTCAGTTTGTCTTCCTGATCAAGCTCCGGAAAATGTTTTTTGAAATCTTTATTATTGAGAATTTTCAGAAAATCGTCTCCATACAAAGAAATTTCTTTACGAACTTCTTTCAGTACGGAAGATTCCGGCATGTAGATTCCTCCGGCTAAAAAGGATTTTCCAGGTTCCAGGTGAAGGTAATAACCTCCTTTCTGATTTCCTTTTCCCATTCCAAGAGAAGCTCCGAAATTGGTTTTATAAGGAGATTTATCCTTAGAAAAACGGGTGTCTCTGTAAATTCTGAAAAGGGCTTTTTTACTGTCAATTTTAGCAAGCTCTTCATCAAAACCAGACATTTCTTTGATGAGTTCATCTAAAAATAAAACTACATTTTGCTGAGATTCTGTGTACAGGTTTTTATTTTCATTAAACCATTCGCGGTTATTATTTTTATTTAACTTTTGTAAAAAATCAAAAGTTTTGGAAGAAATACTTGCAGACATATTGTGTTAAGTGTTTTTTTGTTATTAAATGAGATTCGAAACTGCTTCCCGATCCCGGACCAAAACTTCAAATCCCCGAAACCTCAAAACCAAATGTACAAAAAGTATTCATAGAAATATTATTCTGTTTTTTCTACTCAATAGAATTTCCCAGATTTCATACGGACGCATAATGGCATGTATGGACAAGTATTTAAATGATTAGGCAGGAAGGTGTCAAAAAGAAAAATTTGCTTTTCATGGCTTTATTTTTGAAAATTCATAAATAGTACAGAAAAAATCAATCGAATTTAATAAAAAAAAATAATGTTTAACAATTTTCTAATCTGAGGCTTGTTTTTTTGGGTTTAATTTTCCAAAAATTAAAAAAATATTACAGGATTGTGAATTTAAGATTGTATATTTAAAACTTTATTCAAAAACAAATCAAATATTTATTGTATCTTTGCAAAAATTTTAAAATAGTTAATGAATTTATTTACGGAAACCAATTTAAGTCCTGATATCCTTAAGGCGATTGGCGAACTGGGCTACGAAAGCCCAACAGAAATCCAAAAACAGACTATCCCTTTTATTCTTTCAGATATTCGCGACTTGATCGCACTTGCGCAGACAGGGACAGGCAAAACAGCAGCGTTTTCGCTTCCGATTTTGGATATGATTGACGATACGAGTCGCAAAATCCAATTATTGGTGCTTTGTCCGACACGGGAATTATGTCTTCAGATTTCGAAGGACATAAAGAACTACTCTAAGTATATGAAAGACATCAAGACAACTGCGGTTTATGGTGGAAGTAGTATTGTAGAGCAGATGAGATCTTTGAAGGATAAACCACAAATCATTGTGGGAACTCCGGGAAGAGTAATTGATCTTATCAACAGAAAAGCACTAGACTTTTCTGCGATTCATTGGTTGGTATTAGACGAAGCTGATGAAATGCTTTCTATGGGATTCAAGGATGAATTGGAAACCATTCTAAGCGAAACTCCGGAAACGAAACAAACTTTCTTATTCTCTGCAACGATGAATAAAGAGGTGGAAAGAATTTCCAAGAATTATCTTACAAAACCACATCGTATTTCAGTAGGTTCTATCAACGAAGTGAAGAAGAACATTACTCACGAATACTATGTTGTAGGATACCGTCAGAAAAAAGAAGCATTGAAGAGACTTATTGATGCGAATCCTAACCAGTACTCCATTATCTTCTGCAGAACGAGAATGGAAACTCAGGAGGTTGCTGATTTCTTAATGCAGAACGGATATGCAGCTGATGCTCTTCACGGTGATCTTTCTCAGGCGCAGAGAGATACGGTAATGAAGAAATTCAGATTGAAAAACATCGATATTCTTGTAGCAACAGACGTAGCAGCAAGAGGATTGGATGTGAACTCTTTAACTCACGTTATTCACTTCTCTTTACCGGATGATCCTGAAGTATTCGTTCACAGAAGCGGAAGAACAGGTAGAGCTGGGAAAGATGGTATTTCCATGGCTTTAATCAAGCCTGAAGAAAGCAGAAAACTGAAACAGATCAAATCTGCAACAAAAATTGAAATCAACGAGAAATTCATTCCTACTGGTGATGATATTATCAAAGCTCAGGTAGGTGGTGTATTCGAAAAATTATTGACGGAGCACGAAGATCTTTTCGAATTTGATGACAGCTTAATCCCGGATCTGAGCAACTTTACAAAAGAAGAACTGGTACACCAGCTTCTACAGTTCCAGTTGAGAGATCTTGCTTTATACTACAAAGACAAGCATGACCTTGTTGAGCAGAAATTTAGCAGCAGAGATGACGATTACTCCAGAAGAGACCGTGGCCGTGAAAGAGACAGAGACAGAGGTCGTGACAGAGATAGAGGAGATCGTGGAAGAGACAGAGATCGTGGAGCAAAACCAAGAAGAAGAGATGAAAACATGGTAAGATTCTTCTTCAACCTTGGTAAGAAAGACCATTTGAAAAAGCTTGATGTTTTAGATATTATCAATAAGGCAACTGCCGGCGGAAAAACCAAAAAGAGAGCTGAAATCGGTGATATCGAAATCTTAGAGAAATTCTCTTTCTTCGAAGTTGAAAAATCTTTCAAAGACAATGTATTGAGCAATATTCAATCTATGAAGTTCAAAGGAAAAGATATGAGAGCTGAAGTAGCAAACTAATCTCTTCCTATACCATACAAAACCGGCATTAATGCCGGTTTTTTTATTTGATAATCAGTAGTTAAGCGAATGTTAACAAAACTTAATGTCATATAGTTTCACGTACAATCCTTTTTTAAGAAATTTGCACACGAATTATAAATACTAAAAAATGGGAATTGGTAATATTTTCCACGCTTTTCAACCAAAAGATAAAATCTTCTTTGTACTTTTCGAAAAAGTAACTGAAAATCTCGTTGCAATGTCAGAAGAATTCAACACAGGAATCAAGGATTTCGATCTTAATGACGATTCAATGTTGAAGAAAATGAGCGACTTCGAACACAAGAATGATGAACTCACTCACGAAATTTTCGTAGAATTAGGGAAAAACTTCATTACACCTTTTGACCGTGAGGATATCCACACACTGGCAACCGGGCTTGATGATATCGCTGATTATATCTACGCATCCACAAAATATATTTTCCTTTACAAATCACCTGAGATGAAGGCTTATTCAGACTTCTCTTTATTGATCCACAAAGCATGTCTTGAAATTCAGAATGCTATGAAAAACCTTAAAGGGTTTAAAAATATGGAACAGGTGAAAGAAGCTTGTATTAAGGTGAACTCTATTGAGAATATTGCTGACGATTTGCTTTCCAACTCAATGGTAGAATTATTTGAAACCAATGATGCTATCAACATTATTAAAGTTTCATCCGTATTAAACTACCTTGAAATTGTAACAGACAAAGCAGAAGATGTTGCCAATACCATTGAGAACATCATGATTAAATACGCCTAATACATAGCAAAAATGGAATTTCCGATTTTACTTATAGTTATTATTGCGCTGGCACTGATCTTCGATTATATCAATGGTTTCCATGATGCAGCCAACTCAATTGCAACTATAGTTTCTACAAAAGTTTTAACTCCATTCCAGGCTGTACTTTGGGCGGCGCTTTGGAACTTTGCAGCTTTCTTTATTGCTGCTTATATTATTGGAGAATTCAAAATTGGTAACACAATTGCCAAAACAGTTAACGAGAATTTTATCACCCTTGAAGTTATATTTTCCGGTCTTGTGGCAGCTATTGCCTGGAACCTCCTGACGTGGTGGTTCGGAATCCCTTCATCATCATCACATACGCTGATTGGAGGTTTCCTGGGAGCAGCTCTTATGCATGCTTTCATGATGGATTATCATGATGTGGTGACAACACAGCCAGATCTTGGAATGTGGGGTACTGTTAAAGAAGCTTTCAATCAGGTTACCCACCAAAGTGTAGTGAAGTTTGATAAAGTAATTCCTATCTTCCTGTTCATTTTTATGGCACCGATTATAGGGATGATTATCTCGATCATTATTACCCTGATTATTGTACACCTTTATAAAAGATCAAACCCACACAAAGCAGACCAGTCTTTCAAAAGATTACAGTTGGCTTCATCAGCTTTATTCAGCTTGGGACACGGTTTGAATGATGCTCAGAAAGTAATGGGGATCATTGGTGCGGCACTTATCTATTATCATGTTGAAATGCTGCATGACCCGGTTTATCTGAATATTCCTGCTGCAGGACGTTTTGATTATTTTGCTGAACATTATCTTTGGGTTCCTTTGGTATCATTCCTTGCTATCGGTTTAGGAACCATGAGCGGTGGTTGGAAGATCATCAAAACCATGGGTACCAAGATTACTAAAGTAACTTCATTAGAAGGAGTAAGTGCAGAAACTGCAGGTGCTATTACTTTGTTCATCACAGACCACTTTGGTATTCCTGTATCTACAACCCATACGATTACTGGTTCTATCATCGGGGTAGGATTAACAAAAAGAATTTCAGCGGTAAGATGGGGAATCACTGTAAGCTTACTTTGGGCTTGGGTTCTTACCATTCCGATCTCTGCAATAGTAGCGGGAATTACCTATCTTGTGGTAACTTTCGTTTTCTAAAAAACAAATCATATAATTATATAAACTTTGTCCGTTTGGGCAAAGTTTTTTGTTTTATAAAGCCTTGAAAAATCGTATTTTTGTTCAAATTATAAGATTTTATGGAATTTTTAGACAGATACCAGCAGATTGTTGCAGATGCCATCACTAAATATACTTTTAAAGATAAACCTTCGGAGCTCTATGAGCCGATGAATTATATTATTTCCCATGGTGGAAAACGTCTTCGTCCCATTATGGTGCTTATGGCATGTGAGATGTTCGGTGGAGATCTTAAACAGGCCATCAAACCGGCATTGGCTATCGAGTTTTTCCATAACTTCACCCTGATTCATGATGATATTATGGATGAAGCTCCTTTGAGAAGAAACAAGCCTACCATTCATACTTTACATGGCCTTAACGTAGGTATTCTTTCCGGAGACGGGCTGATGCTGAAAGCCTATAAGTTTTTTGAAGATCTTGAACCTGAAATTTTCAAAGCATGTATCAGAATATTTACCCACACAGGACTTCTGTTATGTGAAGGACAGCAGTATGATATCAACTTTGAAACTCAGAAAGACGTTACTTTTGATGATTATATCAGAATGATTACCTATAAAACCGGAGTTTTGAGTGCTTCTTCATTTGAAATCGGAGCTTTGATTGCAAGAGCTGATTTTAAAGATGCGAAAGCTATTTTTAATTTCGGAAAGCATATCGGAATTGCCTTCCAGATTATGGATGATTATCTTGATGTATTCGGAGATCAGGCACAGTTTGGAAAAAAGCATGCCGGAGATATTTATGAGAACAAAAAAACGGTTCTGTATCTGTTAGCAAGAGAACATGCTACCGATGAAGAAAGAAAAGAACTGGATTACTGGTATTCTAAGAAGACTGAAAATGTTGATAAGGTATATGGCGTAGAAAAGATTTTCAGAAGAACAAAAGTAGATGAAAAAGCTTTACGTCTGATTGAAAAACATAATGAAATAGGACAAAGTTACCTTCAGAAAATAGATGTTCCGGAAGAAAAGAAAAAACCTTTCATTGAACTGGCTAATTATTTGTTGAGAAGAGAAAGTTAATATAGGTAACAGAGGGTAGTTCGCAGGTAACAGCAATTTACCTGCAACCTTTTACCTGCAACCTAATCCCTATACAATGAAATTCAGAACCGAAGTTGATATTCCCGTATCAGAAAAGAAGATTGAGATTGAAAATAAAATATTTTCAATAGGATCATGCTTTGCCTCTGAAATGACAGATCTACTGCAGGACGGACAACTTCAGACTCTTAACAACCCCTTTGGGACTATTTTTAATCCTTTTTCCATCAATAATGCCATCAACAGATTACATGATTCTGCATTTTATGAAGAAGAGGAGCTGATTACTTACAATGAAGAATATATTTCTCTGGATCATCACACCAGTTTTGATACCCGATATATTCATCAGACCCTGGACAAGATTAACGGTGCTATTGAAGCGGGAAATGCCTTTCTTCAGGAAGCTGACTGGATCATTATCACCTACGGATCTTCATTTATCTATGAATTTCTTCCCAAGAAAAAGCTGGTGGCCAACTGTCACAAAATTCCGCAGAAGTTTTTTGAGAAAAGATTACTTTCTCATCAGGAGCTGACAAGTTCAATTTACCATACAATTCTGGATCTTAAAGATATTTGTAAAGAAGGAGTGCAAATTCTGTTTACCGTTTCACCCGTAAGGCATACAAAAGACGGAATGGTGGAAAACCAGCTAAGCAAGTCCAAATTAATTACAGCTATCCATGAATCTATTTCCATGTTCGAAGACTGTCATTATCTGCCAGTTTACGAAATTTTAATGGATGACCTCAGGGATTACCGTTTTTATAAAGAAGATATGATTCATCCTAGTACGCAGGCGGTTAATTATATATTTGAGAAATTCGGGAAGTCTTATTTTTCAGAAGAAACCCAGAACTTTATCAAAGAAAATTTTAAGATCATCAAGGCTCTTGAACACAAGACAAGCGATAAGAAAGATCCTAAGTTTATTGAGTTCAGAGAAAAACTGGACCAGAGAATTGAAGTACAGCGCAGGAAGGTAAAACATAAAATATTTTAAATGCCTGATTTCACCAGAATTGACTATCTGAAAGATGGAAATGAAAGACAGAAAAAAGCGTACGAAATTCTTACAAAATATCGTGTTTTCGATAAATTGAAGGATTATTCTCCAATTTTAGCAGGAACTATTCCTATTGAAATTGATATTGAAGGCAGTGATCTGGATCTTATTTTTGAAGTGGATTTACAATTTGAAGAAGACTTTCTGGATGATTTAATGTGGAGCAAATTTATTCCTTATGATGTAGAGGTGGAGTATGCTATTATAAACGGTGAAAAATGTATTACGTTAAATTTTATGCTGGATGGATTCTCCATCGAAATTTTCGGACAGAATAAGCCCACAACACAGCAGAACGCCTATCTTCATATGATTGCCGAATACAAAATATTACAGGAAAAAGGAGAAAAATTTAAACAAAAAATAATAGAACTTAAAAAGCAGGGAATAAAAACAGAGCCGGCTTTCGGACTATTGCTGGGACTTGAAAACCCTTATGAAGATCTGTTGAAATTTTAAATAAAATGATTGATACACATACACATCTATACGCAGAAGAATTTGATGAAGACAGAAAAGAAGCCATTCAGAGAGCTTTAGATAAAGGGATTACAGAATTTTATCTTCCTGCTATCGATTCTGAATCCCATGAGAAAATGCTGCAGCTGGAAACAGAGTATCCGGGACAGATTTTTTCAATGATGGGATTACATCCTTGTTATGTAAAACCTGAATCGTGGGAAAAAGAACTTGAAATCGTAAAAAATTATCTTGGCCAGAGACATTTTCCGGCCATTGGAGAGATTGGAATTGATCTTTATTGGGATAAAACAACACTTGATATTCAGGTGAAAGCCTTTGAACAGCAGATTGACTGGGCGATAGAAAAAGACCTTCCGATTGTCATCCATACCAGAGAAAGTTTTAATGAAACATTTGAGGTCCTGGAAAGAAAAAAACATCCGAAACTTAGAGGGATCTTTCATTGCTTTTCTGGAAATCTGGAACAGGCAAAACATGCCATTGATCTTAATTTTATCTTAGGAATCGGTGGAGTAGTGACTTTTAAAAATGGAAAAATAGATCAGTTTCTGAACGAAGTTCCATTGGATAAAATTGTTCTGGAAACAGATTCTCCATATCTGGCTCCGGTTCCTCACAGAGGGAAAAGAAATGAAAGCTCTTATCTTGATCTGGTTGCCGGAAAACTGGTGGATATCTATGGGAAAGACTTTTCTGAGATAGACCGTATTACAACAGAAAATGCTAAAAACATTTTTCAAATACCATAATTTAATCAATGAATGCCCTGTTAAATTTTACAAAGAGCAATCGATTTAATGGCATATTGCTGTTTGCTGTGTATTTCATCATTAATCTTTTATTTCTGACAAAATATGGAATCAGGCAGTCTTTTGTTCCTCTTACTATTTTAGTTATTCTTTTTTCAGGGGGCAATTTATTATTATTCTCTTTAGGAAAATGGTCCTGGTTGAAAAAATTATGGACCGAAAAATCTGTATATCTTCTTATCGTTTTTATAACTCTTGTTTACATTGCTTTGTGCCATGTGATAAAAGATCCCTACAAAATGAATATTGACAGATGGGCAACTTTAGAATTTTCTGTGGAGCATTGGACAAAAGGAGAATATATCTATGATACTCCAAATTTCATGGGAAATTTATCCTCTTATCTCCCCGGGCAACTGCTTTTGTCAAGTGTTTTTTATTTTTTAGGGAATGTCGGCTACCTTCAGGTTGCTGCCTTCTTACTGTTTTCCTATGTTATTTTGGTAGAATTTAAAGGCAATTTTCATAGATTTCTTGCGATAGGAATGTTAGGTATTTCCCTGGCTTATATTTATGAAGTGGTCTGTAAGAGTGATTTTATCTCTTCCTTTATTGCAGTTGCAGCCTTTATTCTTTTTTGGAGCAGAAAGTTTAAAGATAATTATTTTAAAAGACCTTTTCTGTTGGGAATATGTATTGGAATTCTATGTCTTACAAGAAGCGCAGTGATCATTCCTTTGATTATTTTTTTATTAAATCCTTTTATTAAAACCTACTGGAAAAATAAAATAAAATTTGGGGTAAGCTTTTTATTGACGGTAGCAATCTTATTGGCATCTGTTCTGCTGCCTGCCAAAAATATTGAGCATGTGCTGCAATATAATCCTCTTAATCTTCAGGGACAAAGCAATAAATTTGTTATGCTGTTTTTTATTATGCTGTCGGCCATACTTTCCTTTTATGTTAAGAAAATAGAAACAGTATTTTACTTTTCAGCTTATATTCTTTTTTTTGTGATGTTAAGTTTTGTAGGTGAACAGTATTTCACTTTAGGGTTTTCTTACCAGAATAATTTTTTTTCTACCACTTATCTGGCAGCTTGTTTACCTTTTTGTATTATCGGTTATTGCTATACAAAACAAAAAACAGAATAATAATCAACGATCATAAAAAAGGCCGTTTTCACAAGTTGTGAGACGACCTTTTTTATTTTATTTCTTTCTTGTGAAATTCTTGTTCTTAGGTTTTTTAAACCCTACCGAAGCTCCCGCAGAAGGCTTTTTACGGTTGTTATTCGGCCTTGAGCTGTTACTGTTGCCTGTTTTAGGTTTCTCACCACCTGCATGCACAGGTTTGTTATTTGAATCCCTTTTCTGGGCAACAAGATCATCAGTATGGAACGGATGATCTTTGATTACAGGGATTTTCTTTCCAATCAGTTTCTCTGTATTCTTTAAATTCAAAAGATCAAGTCCGTCTACAAAAGATATAGAATTACCTTCGGCTCCGGCTCTTCCGGTTCTTCCGATTCTGTGTACATACGTTTCAGAAACATCGGAAAGCTCAAAATTGATCACGAACTTCAATTCATCAATATCAATTCCTCTGGCAGCGATATCTGTGGCGACAAGAACCCTTGTTTTTCCGGATTTAAAATTATTCAATGCATTTTGTCTCGCATTTTGAGATTTGTTACCGTGAATTGCTTCCGCAGAGATATTATCCTTCTGAAGTTTTCTGGAAATCTTATCTGCACCGTGCTTCGTTCTTGAAAAAACCAATACAGAATCTGCAATGTCATTTTGCAGAATATGAGAAAGTAAATTCAGTTTATTATCCTTTTCTACGAAATATACAGATTGTTTGATGGTATCTGCCGTAGAAGAAACCGGAGTTACCTCTACTTTTATCGGATTATTCAGGATAGAATTAGCCAGTTTCTGAATTTCAGCCGGCATTGTTGCGGAAAAGAATAAAGTCTGTCTTCTCTGAGGTAAAAGTTTAATGATTCTTTTTACATCATGTACGAATCCCATGTCCAGCATTCTGTCTGCTTCATCAAGAACAAAAATCTCAAGATTTTTCAGGCTGATGATGCCCTGTGCAATAAAGTCCAGAAGTCTTCCCGGTGTTGCTACCAGAATATCAATACCTTTTCTCAAAGCTGCCTCCTGGTTTCCTTGCTTTACTCCTCCGAAGATAACAAGTTGTTTTAATGGAAGATATTTACCATACGCATTAATGTTTTCCTCAATCTGAATAGCCAGTTCTCTGGTTGGCGTAAGGATTAATGCTTTAATATGTTTGTTGGGAATTTTATTTTTGGATAAATTCTGTAGGATGGGGATGGAAAAAGCGGCTGTCTTCCCTGTTCCTGTCTGCGCACAACCTAAAAAGTCTCTGCCTTCCAGAATATCAGGTATAGATCTTTCCTGAATAGGCGTAGGTGTGGTGTATCCCTGCTCCTGGATTGCTTTTGCAATAGGTTCTATTAAGTTTAAGTCTGTAAAATTCAAATGAATTATTTTAAAATTTAAATAAAAATTCCTTCAGTCTGAAAGAATTACATTCTGCAAAGGTAGTTTAAAAAAAATTAAGATTTTTATTCTGCTCATTTGCATCTTTATAAAGCTTATTTTATGGCTGTAAAATATCAATGGCCACCCATATACAAGCAGCCAATTGTTTTATTGTAAAAATCTTATCTGGATCAAAAGATCATAGTAAATGAAATTATTTCACTTTAGTCCATTGCTGGTTTTTTCGTAAATTTTCAAAAAACTGATACAGTTCCGAAAGCTTTTCACTTCCACGCTTTCCGTAATCTTCCACATTTTTTGAAGTTCCGTCAGCGAATTGTACTCTTAAATAGGCGGTTGGAAGATCGGTAATATTGTGTTCACCGTATTTGTTATTCAAACTTTTTACATTTAAGCCATCAAGTAAACTGATTAATTTATTATAATCTTCTTCTTTAATGACTCCTTTAAAAGTTCCTTCACGTGGTTTGGAGAACTCATCTTTGGAAGGCTTATCATTAAAATTAAAATGTTCTGCTTCAAAAATTGCAGTTCTGTCCGGGTTGATTGTTATTTTAAAAACAGGGCAGAATCCAAAACACGGAGTTGCCTCATATTCAATTGCAGTATATTTTGAATTTACTTTTTGAGAAGTTGTACAGGATGTCAAAAATACAAATGCGCAAATGGCGAGGAAATATTTCATAGTCTTTTTAAATTTGAAAGAGTCTCCCAATAATTGTTCCAAAAGATAAAATTTTCTTTGTTTCGATGTTAAACATAAAATAGTAAATCTGCTTAACCTTTAAGATTGTATCAAGTGTTAAGAATATGAAGATAAGCTCTGCTTTATGCTTAAGAGATCAGAATGATTCATCTTAACGATGCTTTATTTTTAAATCTTTTCTTAATGGTTTAAAAATTTACGGGAAATTTTATAAAGAAAACAGCCTCAGAGGAAATCTGAGGCTGTTTTTTATGCTGCAGTTCTATTTTCAAAATAAAACTGATAAATCAATGTACTTCTATCCGTGCAATTGTTTCCAGATAGCATCTTTCAGCTCCATAAGACCTTCTCCGGTAACCCCTGAGAAAAATAGAGGCTGTTTGTTTTCCGGGAACTCTGCTGCAATTTCTTTTTTTAGTTCATCATCCAGAAGATCAGATTTTGAAACGGAAACAATGAAATCTTTATCCAAAAGTTCCGGGTTGTACTCCTTCAGTTCATTTTCAAGAATTTTAAACTCCTGGAAATGGTTTTCAGAATCGGCCGGAATTAAGAATAAAAGGATAGAGTTTCTTTCAATATGTCTCAGGAATCTGTGTCCTAAACCTTTTCCTTCTGCTGCTCCCTCAATGATTCCCGGGATATCGGCCATCACAAATGATTTGTAATTTCTGTAATCTACAATCCCAAGATTAGGAGTTAAAGTGGTAAAAGCGTAATTGGCAATTTTTGGTTTTGCTGCAGAAACAGAAGCCAAGAGTGTAGATTTTCCAGCATTTGGAAATCCAACAAGTCCTACATCGGCCAAAATTTTAAGCTCGAAGACAACATATCCTTCTTCACCATCCATTCCGGGTTGAGCATATCTTGGAGTTTGATTGGTAGAGGATTTAAAATGCTCGTTTCCTTTTCCTCCTTTTCCTCCTTGCATCAAAATGATTTCCTGTTTATCCTCAAGGATTTCTCCGATAATTTCACCTTCTTCATTTTTAGCGATAGTCCCAATGGGAACATCGATATAAATATCAGAACCGTCAGCTCCTGTCAGCTGGTTTTTCGCTCCGTTTTCACCTCGTTCTGCTTTTATGTGACGGGTATATCGGAGTGGAAGCAAAGTCCATTCATTAGCATTTCCTCTCATGATGACGTGTCCGCCGCGACCTCCGTCGCCACCGTCAGGACCACCTTTAGGAATATACTTTTCACGGCGAAGGTGGGCAGAACCAGCACCTCCGTGTCCGCTTTTACAATGGATCTTTACGTAATCTACAAAGTTAGACATATAGTTTGTGTTGCGGGTTGCAGAGATGAAACTTCTTATCCCTTGCCATATCCCGATTATTTAATTTTCTCTACCTCAGCGAAAAGTTTTTGGGAAATCTCATCAATTTCTCCAACACCGTTTACCTCTACATATTTACCCTGCTGCTTATAAAGCTCGGCAACTTCTGCTGTCTTGGTATAATATTCTTTAATTCTGTTTTCGATGATCTCTACATTGCTGTCGTCTGATCTTCCGCTGGTCTCACCTCTTTTCAGAAGTCTTTCAACCAAAATTTTGTCCTCTACTACCAATGAAAGACAGATGTCAATCTCGTCATTCAGTACTTCTTTAACGATAGTCTCCAATGCTTCTGTCTGAGCAGTTGTTCTTGGATATCCGTCAAAAATAAAACCGTTGGTATCAGTAGGTTTTTTGATCTCGTCGATCAGCATATCTGTTGTTACCTGATCCGGAACCAATTCTCCCTTATCGATGTATGACTTCGCCAGTTTTCCAAGTTCAGTGTCATTTTTCATGTTGTATCTGAAAAGATCACCTGTTGAAACCTGTTTTAAATTGAATTTCTCGATTAGATTTTGAGCTTGTGTTCCTTTTCCACTTCCTGGAGGGCCGAACAGAACAATGTTTATCATAATGTTGATACGCTTCCAGCAATTGGCATTTTGCTTCCGGCTCCTGGCTTTTGGCGGTTTGCTATTTTGCTTTCAGCTTTTTTAAGTTAATATTAAATTTATTTCTTTATTATAATTTTTAAGCTAAAAGCTATCAGCTATTAGCCAACAGCGTTTAATGGTTGATTTGTCCGTCTTCCAGCTGATATAAATTTGGAAGGTTTCTTCCCAATTCATCATAATCCAGTCCGTATCCAAGTACAAATTTGTTTGGGATTTCTTTTCCGATGTAATCCAGTTTGAAATCTTTCTTGTAAATCTCCGGTTTTAATAGGAAACTAGCCAGTTTTACAGATTTGGGACGTTGTGTTTCTTTGAAATATTTGAAAAGACTTTCAACCGTATTTCCTGTGTCTACGATATCCTCAACAATGATAATATGGCGGTCTTTTACGTCTTTTGTAAGCTCCATTTTCTGATAAACGATCCCCGTAGACTCAGTTCCTACATAAGAACTCATTTGAATGAAGGCAATTTCGCATTCCCCCGGGTAATATTTTAAAAGATCTGAGAAGAACATCACCACCCCATTTAACACCCCAATGAAAACAGGAACTTCATCCTTGTAATCTTCATAAATTCTTAACGCTGTCTCTTTTACAATTTCCTGAATTTCGGCATCCTTTAAATAAGGAACGAAAGTTTTGTCGTGAACTTTAATGCTTTCCATAAAATTTTTAGTAGTTGGCAAAGTTACGGATTTTTGATTAAAATACTTTCCTGTTTTTATCAGTTTGAAAGTTTGTCTTTTTGAGAAGGGGAAAATTTTTTTATTTTCTTAATGGTATCAAGATAAATCTTTTTGATGCTGATTTCTTAATTTATAAATCTGCATAATCTACATGATCAGCGGGAGTCTTTTCCTATTTTGAAATCCAGTGATAGATTTCATCCAGTACCTGTTCCCGTATTTCCTCATTCAAAATCTCATGACGCATTTCCGGATAGATCTTTACGTCTACATTTTGAAAACCGTCAGATTTTAAGTTGTTGACAGTATGCATCACGCCTTTTCCAAAATCACCAATCGGATCATTCTGTCCGCTTACGAATAAAAAAGGAAATGATTTTGAAATTGAAGATGCCCAGTCTCTTGCGGTAGCCTTTTTATAAACGGTAAATAAAGTATAAAAAGCATTATGGGTGAACGGAATTCCACAAAGTTCATCCTTTTCAAAGGCTTTTCTGTTTTTTGTATTGACACTCAGCCAGCTGGTATCGCTGAAATCTTTATCCTTTTTAAAATGTTTGTTATTAACGCTCGTGAAAACAGAATTCAAAAAAGTACGATGACGAGGTGCGATGGTATTAGCTAATGATAAATAAGCTCTCAATAGATTTATTCCAGGCAAAGGCCCACCTGTTCCCGTAATGATAGCTCCGGAAAATTGACTGCTTGCCTTTTGAAGAAGACAACGTGTGATAAAAGATCCCATAGAATGTCCCATAATAAAATGAGGAACTTCCGGAAACTGCTCTGCAAGATGATCCGCCATCATTTTTGCATCGGCTACAAGCCTTTCATCTGGTTTTTCAAGCTGGAAGAAACCAATGTCTTTTTTCTCCTTTACAGATTTTCCATGTCCCAGATGATCATAGGTCAATACAGCAATTTCATGAGCCGCAAAATATGCTGCAATCTCTGCATATCTTCCGCTGTGCTCCTGCATGCCGTGAACGATGAGTAGCGTGGCTTTTGCGGTTTCTGGAGAGAATAGGGTGTAGAAGAGCTGGGAGGTGCTGTTTATTTTAGATGGTAAATAGGCAGACTTTTGTGATGGGTTCATAGTAATTGGAATATTATTTTATTTCAATATCTGGAAGTTTATAATTTCCAACTGTTTCAATTAATTTTGAAGTATTGGTTTTTAAATTATTAAAGAAAGAATCCATATTTTCCGGATACCCTCTTTCACTCAGTGCAAAAAGAAGAACGCCCTTATTCTTTCCATTACTAATAATTTTATAGCGATAAATATTTCTTTCTGCAATAAGTATTTCCTTGCCGTCCTTTGAATTTTCACTGATAAGAAAATCTAAAATATATTCTTCCTTATTTTCAAAAATCTTGTAATTGACGACTGGGTTGGTCTTTTTCATTTCTTGCAGTTCAGCTACTTTTTGATCCACAACATCCTTGATATTAAAATCACCTTTTATAAAGTCGATCAATACCATGCTGTTGTATTTATTGATGTTTTCATGTGAGCTTACATATTCCTGTTTAAAATAATTTTCATTAGGATGCGAACTCCATACGAGATTATATTCCATTTGATTTAGTTTAATGGGACCAGGTATATTTAGATAATCATTTACTTTATTTTGAGCGTTCACATAAATTAGAGGGATTATTAAAAGTAGAATCAGAATTTTAATTTTCATTTGTATAAATTTATAGTAAATATAATCCATTTTATATAGGTGTGAAAGTAAAAAGGTAGAAATGAAGTGATCTTCAACCTCATGATTTTCACCCCAACCCAAAATAAATATCCTCTATAATTTGGTCGTCATTTTTTTTAAAAGTAATTTTGCACGAATCTAAAAACAAAAGTAAAATATGTCAACTTATGTAGTTGTAGGTCTTCAGTACGGAGATGAAGGCAAAGGAAAAATCACGGATGTTTTATCAGCAAAATCGGACTATGTAGTGCGTTTCCAGGGTGGAGACAACGCTGGTCACACGGTTTATGTGGGTGAAGAGAAATTCGTTCTGCACCTTCTTCCTTCAGGAGTTCTTCAATGCAAAGGGAAATGTATCATTGCGAATGGAGTAGTGGTAAACCCTAAGTCTTTCATTAAAGAAGTTGGTCAGATTGAGAGCAAAGGCTTAAGAACAGATCACATCTTTATCAGCAGAAGAGCGCATGTTATCATGCCTTACCACATCCTTTTGGATACTTACCGTGAAGAGGAACACGGAGGAACACAGATCGGAACTACCAAAAAAGGAATCGGACCTTGTTATGAAGATAAAATTGCAAGAATCGGGATCAGAATGGTAGATCTTTTAAATCCTGAAATTTTAAGAGATAAAATTGAGAAAAACTTAAAAGTTAAGAATTCTCTTTTTGAAAAATATTACGGAAAACCAACGTTAGACGTTGAAGAAATCTACAATGAATATCTGGCAATCGGAAAACAGCTTCAGGACAGAATTGTTGATACTGAATTAGAGCTGAACGAAGCGATCAGAGACGGCAAAAACGTATTATTTGAAGGAGCGCAGGCGTTGATGTTGGATATTGATTTCGGTACTTATCCATACGTAACTTCATCTTCTCCGTCTACAGGAGGAGTTTGTACAGGAGCTGGTGTTCCACCAACTTCGCTTCAGAACTTAATCGGTGTGGCAAAAGCATACTGTACAAGAGTAGGAAACGGACCCTTCCCTTCTGAATTAGATAACGAACTGGGTGAAAAAATCAGACAGATCGGTGGTGAATTCGGAGCAACTACAGGTAGACCAAGAAGAACAGGTTGGTTAGACCTTGTTTCTTTAAAGCATGCTTGTATGATCAACGGTATCAACAACCTTGTCATCACTAAACTTGACGTTCTTACAGGAATTGAGAACCTGAAAGTAGTAACACATTACAAAACTGAAGATGGAAAAATCATCGATTATTTCACTTCTTCAACAGAAAAACTATACAATTACGAGCCAATCTACCAGGATTTACCGGGCTGGAGCGAAGACATTACGAAAGCAAGAAGCTATGATGAACTTCCTGACACTGCTCAGAAATATATCGAGTTTATTGAAAAATACTTAGGAATCAACGTATACT
This sequence comes from Chryseobacterium sp. FG46, assembly GCF_057809135.1. Classification (NCBI taxonomy): domain Bacteria; kingdom Pseudomonadati; phylum Bacteroidota; class Flavobacteriia; order Flavobacteriales; family Weeksellaceae; genus Chryseobacterium; species Chryseobacterium sp. FG46. The sequence continues at coordinate 24,972 of NZ_JBMDJJ010000033.1, forward strand.
TGGTTTCTGTAGGTCCTGAAAGAAGTCAGAACATCATCAGAAAAGAATTATTCTAATATTCTTAGAGATTAAAATAATAAAGAGATTATCATTGGATGGTCTCTTTTTTTTGGTTTTATAACCCTTGCCAAGGTTCAACTTTGATAAGGGTAAGAGGTAATTATTCTGTTTATTATGAATTGCTATTTACAGAAGAAATAACTCCTTTTTCTTCTGTAAACTTTCTATTTATAAATGTTAAAATTTAAACATTATCATAAAATTTTCTAATATTATGTTGTTTCGATAAAATTTTGGCAAATGTTTTGATATTACAACATTGCTTATCGATAAGAGCTAACAAAACTAATAATCACAATTTTTAACAGTTTAAATAGTAGTAGTGATGAAACAACATAACCAAAACCAGGAATTTCGGTTCAACGAAGTCCTCTTTGAGCACCGCAATAAAGAATATGGTGCCTATGTATTAAGAAACGAATCAGATAGAATATTAACCAAAGCGCTTTTTATCGGAGCAAGTTTAATGGCTGCAGTATCCATTACGCCGTTTGTGATTTCTGCATTTAAGACAGTAGAAACAACAGATAAAATATGGGAACTCCCACCACCAGTAATCATTCCTGATGATCCGGTTGCACCTCCGGTAAAAATTACTCCGGTAAAGCCTGAAACAGCTCCTAATACAAAAACGTTTGACAGTACAGTGCCTACACCATCAAGTACAGCTCAGGATAATGTGAAAAAAGATCCCATTCCCGATGATGCTGTAGCGGGTTTTAAAGACAATTTTAAAGGAGATCCTGTAGCGCCAAATACACCCAATGCTCCAACAGTAACAGTGGGAACAGGTCCTGTAATTACAACACCTCCACCAGTGATTTCTGATCCGGTGGACAAAAATAAAATTGCAGAATCCGGAGAACTTGGGGTAGAAGCCAATTTTGCAGGAGGAATAGACTCCTTTCGAAATAAAGTGATGAACAGCTTCGATAGTTCAGGATTTGAATCCGAAGATGTTGTAAAAACGACAGTTACCTTTATTGTAGAAATGGACGGAACCATCTCAGGGGTAAAAGCTAACGGAACCAACGCCGATTTTAACAATGAGGCAATGAGAACAATTAAAATGATTTCCAACAAAGGAAAATGGATTCCAGCCAAAAACAAAAAAGGAGAATTCGTAAGAAGTTATTTCAAATTTCCCATCTCCATGAAATTTGAGAATTAATACGAAAAAGTAAATTTCAAATAGTTATCCACAAAGATTTTTTTTTGTGGATAATTTTTTTTATCCTTAAATTGCTTATTAACAATATTTTAACTCAATTTTGATTTTCCTCACTCACCGAGAGCAAAGAAAAAAGTGTATTTTTGAAACTTAAAGTTCTAATAATGGCAAAAATCATAGGTATTGCTAATCAAAAAGGAGGCGTTGGTAAAACTACCACCGCTGTAAACCTGGCGGCAGCATTAGGAGTATTGGAAAAAAGAATATTAATCATCGATGCTGATCCTCAGGCGAATGCTACATCCGGCCTGGGTGTTGAAGATGTTCAGTATTCAACATATAATCTGCTGGAGCACAGTGCGGATACGAGAGTCTGTATCAAAAGAACGGCAACTCCGAACCTGGATATTATTCCGTCACATATCGATCTGGTAGCTGCGGAAATTGAATTGGTAGACAAGGAAGACCGTGAGTATATGCTGAAAAAAGCATTGGCAAGCGTAAGAGATGATTATGATTATATTATCATCGACTGTGCACCGAGTTTAGGTCTTATTACCGTCAATGCTCTTACGGCAGCAGATTCTGTAATCATTCCGATCCAGTGTGAATATTTCGCATTAGAAGGGCTTGGGAAACTTTTGAATACCGTTAAAAATGTTCAGAAGATCCATAATAAAGATCTTGGAATTGAAGGTCTTCTTTTAACCATGTATGACAGCCGATTGAGATTATCCAATCAGGTAGTGGAAGAAGTAAATCTGCATTTCCCTGAGATGGTTTTTGAAACCATTATCAGCAGAAACGTAAGATTGAGTGAAGCGCCAAGTTTTGGAGAAAGTATCCTGAACTATGATGCAGAAAGTAAAGGAGCGGTTCAGTATATTCAATTAGCTGAAGAAGTTCTTTTGAAGAATGAAAACTTAATAAAGAATTAAATTAATAATAAATGGCCAATAAATAAGTGAATGCCGGGCATCACTTTTCAAACATCATTTATCAATTATATCTATGAAGGACAAAAAAAGAGCTATGGGACGCGGCTTGGGCGCCATTTTAAGTGCAGAATCCAAAGCAACTATCAATTCCGCTACTGATGAAGGAGCAGATAAGTTTGTGGGAAATATTGTGGAAGTTGCGCTTGAAGATATCTATCCGAACCCAACGCAGCCGAGAACTTATTTTGATGAAAAAGCATTAAATGAGCTAGCACAGTCAATCAAAAACTTGGGTGTAATCCAGCCGATTACCCTGAGAAAAGACGGTGAAAAGTTTGAAATCATTTCCGGGGAAAGACGTTACAGGGCAACTAAAATTGCAGGGTTAACGACTATTCCTGCCTACATTCGTTTAGTCAATGACCAGGAGCTTCTTGAGATGGCTCTTGTTGAAAATATCCAGAGAGAAGATCTTGATGCTATCGAAATAGCATTAACCTATCACAGGCTTTTAGAAGAAATAGGTCTTACTCAGGAAAACCTTAGCCAGAGAATAGGAAAGGACAGAAGTACCATTACCAATTCTATCAGACTGTTAAGATTAAATCCGGATATTCAGAATGCCATCAGAAGCGGTGAGATTTCTGCAGGACACGGAAGAGCTATTATCAGCCTTGAAAGTGAAGAGGATCAGCAGGTTTTGTTTGATCTTATTATCAAAGAAAAATTAAACGTTCGTCAGGCTGAGCAGGCTGCTGCTGCATTAAAGAACCCAAAATCTGCTGCCGCTAAAAAAGCAAAAGTAGAGCTTTCCAATAACTATAAAAAAGCCCAGAAGACCATTGCAGATATCTTGGATGTAAAAGTAGAGATCAAAGCTTCTGGAAATGGTAAAAAAGGTAAGATTGTTCTGGACTTCAAAAATGAAGAAGAGCTGGAATATATTTTATCCCATATTAAATAAATGAAGAAAATATTTTTCACATTTTTCTTGTGTATCGCTGCACTGGCTTACTCACAAGTAAAACCTATCGATACCGTTCGGATGCAGACTCTTCCGAAAGAAGAACCTCGTGTGGTGAAACCAGGCAAAACAGAAGCAAAGATTATTGAAGATCTTGAAAAAGCCAATGGTCCCACAGTAAAAACCATAAAGCTGAATCCTACCAGAGCGGGATTGTATTCCGCAGTTTTACCAGGGTTAGGACAGTTTTATAACAAAAAATACTGGAAAATTCCCATTGTTTGGGGAGCGGTAGGAGCGGGAGTTGGTATTGCCGTATGGAATGATAATCAATACAAAAAATATCGGGAATATTACGTAGCAAAGCTGAACGGTACACCTAATGAATTTGTAGACACCCACCCTTGGCTGGACAAAAGAGCTTTGGGTAATGCACAGGACAGAGCCAAAAGGCAAAGGGATTATGCCATTGCCATTACAGGTTTGATCTATATTCTGAATATTGTAGATGCTGTAGTAGATGCCCATCTTTACGAAAGCCGTCATGACCCGGATCTGGTTTTTAAGCCATCGGTTATTCAGGATCAGTATGGGTACAGTGCACCGAAAACAGGATTCAGTTTAAGTTACAGATTTTAAAAGATAATACACCTGCAGAAAGTTCTTAGGATTGAATGCAGATTAAAAAATAAAAAGATTATATGAAAATAGCATTAGTGGGTTACGGTAAAATGGGTAAGATCATTGATGAGATCGCACAGCAGAGAGGTCATGAAGTAGTTGCCCGTCTGAAGGAAACCCCAACTGCTGAGAATCTTAATAATCCGGATGTTGTGATTGAATTTTCACTGCCGGAAGTTGCATTTGAAAACATTAAAGCTTGTCTTGAAAATAAAATTCCGGTGATCTGCGGAACAACAGGATGGCTTGATCAAAAAGCTGAAATTGAAAAACTGGTTGTAGATAACGAAACAGCTTTCCTATATGGCTCTAATTTTAGCTTAGGAGTAAATTTATTCTTTGCTTTAAATGAAAAATTGGCAGCTCTGATGAAAAATGTAGATGAATACTCTTGCCAGCTGGAAGAAATTCACCACATTCATAAGAAAGATGCTCCAAGTGGAACCGCCATTTCCATTGCAGAAGGAATCATTCAAAACAATCCGAAATTTGATGCCTGGAAGCTGGAAGAAACAGAAGGGAAGCAGCTTGGAATTTTTGCAGTACGTGAAGATGAAGTTCCCGGAACGCACAGCGTGTACTACAGAAGTGAGGTAGACGAAATCGAGATCAAACATACCGCATTCAACAGAAATGGTTTTGCACTGGGAGCTGTAGTAGCTGCAGAGTGGATTAAAGATAAAAAAGGAAACTTCGCAATGAAAGACGTTTTGGGGCTTTAATTTGTAACAAATTCTGTAAATTGCGACAAATAAAGAAGATGATGAATAGTGAATTGTAAACAGCGGACTGCTTTTATCATTTATTACTCATCATTTTATCATTGATATCATAAGAATAGGCACAAAAATTTATGAATTATTTTTTAACTTATACAGTATATGTCCTCATACTATCCGTATTGATGGGCATTTCATCTTGGAAACTGTTCAAGAAAATGGGTTATAGCCCTTTATTTGCTTTTATCCCTTTCTACAACTATTTCATTATTCTGAAAGAAACAAAACACCCGAAATGGTGGGCAATCCTGTCTTATCTTCCGATAGTAGGGCCAATCATGATGTCTGTTTTCCACCTTTACCTGGTGAAAAAGTTTGGGAAAACACTTTTCAAAGATCAGATTCTTACCGTGATCCTGCCATTTATTTATATGGCGGTCATCAACTATTCTAAAGATGTAGAGTTAGAAGATGAAAAAGCAAACGATCTGTTTCTTACAGATGAAGAAAAAAATGATAAGAAGAATGATACATTCATTGGTTCCATTACCTTTGCGGTAGTTTTCGCTACCATTATCCACGTTTTTATAACACAACCTTTCGGGATTCCTACAGGATCCATGGAAAGAACATTATTGGTAGGTGACTTCCTTTTCGTAAACAAATGGAGCTACGGTTACAGACTTCCAATGCGTCCGGTAGCCATACCTTTCCTTCAGGGAACCATTATGGATACAGGACAGAAAGGGAATCCGAAAGATGATCCGAAGTCTTATGTAGACGCAGTAAAGCTTCCTTATACAAGAATATTACAATTCAATAAGCCGCAGAGAAATGATGTGGTGGTTTTCAACTATCCTCAGGATTCAGTACATACAGCAATTGACAGAAAAGATCCTTACGTAAAAAGATGTGTGGCTACAGCAGGAGATACTTTTGAGATGAGAGCCGGAAGACTTTTCGTCAACGGAAAACCGGAGACTGTTTTAGGAGACCAGGAAGTACAACATGCATATGTTGTTAATACTAAGGAACAATTAGATATTCCTACGTTATATAAAGGTTATGGTTTTTTACCTGTAAATGAGGAACAAACAAATAGTGGTTTTCGATATACTTTCCAAGGATTAACTAATAAAATCGCTAAAGACATTAAAGAATTACCTAGTGTAATTGATATGGAGGAAAGTGTCTTGCCTAAAGGAATGGCTGCTATCCAACATAAATTAAATTCAGATAAAACAGCATATACAAAAAGTATAGATACTACCCAGTCTATATTTCCAATCAACAAACCATGGAATCAGGATTGGTACGGACCGGTTAGAATTCCTAAAAAAGGAGATGTAGTGGCAATCAATCAGGAAACACTGCCAATGTACCAGTGGATCATTTCTGAATATGAACACAACAGCTTAGAGAAAAAGAACGGAAAGATCTTCATTAATGGTAAAGAAGCGAATCAGTATACTATTCAGCAGGATTATTATATGATGATAGGGGACAACAGAGATGCTTCATTGGATGCAAGATTCTTTGGTTTCGTTCCGGAAGAAAATATTGTTGGAAAACCAATGTTTACATGGATGAGTCTTCAGGGTGCTTTCTCTGACAGCAGTTCCACTTACCAGGCTCCATTCAAAATCCGTTGGGAAAGAATGTTCAAAGCCACCAACACAGGTGAAGCCAATAAAACTTCTTACTGGTGGGTTGCAGCGATGATCCTGATCTTATTCTTCGGATGGGATTATTTCATGAAATTATTCGGAAAGAAAAAAACTGAAGAATAGTGTTTAAAAATAAAATATTTAATAGAGTCCTTTTAATAGGCAGCTTTATTGTAACTCTTTTTATTATTGCAAAACTCTCCGGGGTTTTGCAATATGCTTTTGTACCAACGGCAGGCAATGAGCCTACCATCAAAAAAAAGTCATTTATTGTGATGACCAATATCCTTCCTTATGATAAGTTTAAAATGATTGCTTACAATCAAAATAATGTGGATTATCCTCAAGGTGTTTATGTACAAAGATTAATAGGAACTGAAAATGATGAGATTTTAATTAAGAATGGTGATTTATATGTTAATGATATATTGATAGATAAATTCAACGTGAAACATTCTTACAAAATAGATAGAGGATATGCAAATGATCTTCTATCTAAAGGTACTGAAGAAAGTGAAATCTTTCAGCTTGACGATAATTATTTTATTACACAATTAAGCGATAAAGAACTTAATGATAATTTTTTTCATGAAAGGTTTGTAAACCCGAATGCAAATCAGGATATTCGTAAAATTTATCATAAAGATTGGACTGCTGATAACTTTGGCCCCATAAAAGTTCCAAGTGGAAAATTATTCTTTTTAGGAGATAATCGTAACGCAAGCTTAGATTCCCGTTATTTAGGCTTTGTTGATGAGAAAGATGCTGTAGGACGAGTGGTTTATCCTAAAAACTAGATTATATTATTATGCAAAATATTTTATTACCGGCATTTTATTTGCCCCCAATCTCATGGTTCTCAGTGTTTTTGAATCCTGAGAATGAAATTGTATTTGAACAGTTTGAAAACTTCCCGAAGCAAACCTATAGAAACAGAGCCAATATTTATGGTGCCAACGGAAAATTGTCATTAATAATTCCTATCAACCATAACGGAAAAAGAGAATTTAAAGATGTTGAAATCTCTTACCGTGAAGACTGGAGAACGCTTCATTGGAAATCCATTAAGACCGCATATCAGAGCTCTCCTTATTTTGAGTATTACGAAGACAAGTTCAGAAAAATATTTGACCTTAAAGAAAAGTTTCTTCTTGATTTTAACCTTAAAGGAATAGAAGTAATCCAACAGATACTGAAAACAGAAAAGGCACACTCTTTGAATGAAGAATATATCAAAAATCCTGAGAGTATCAATTTCAGAGAAAAGTTTTCTGCAAAACTTCCTTCAGAATTTCGGATGGAAGAATATTACCAGACATTTTCTGATAAATTAGGATTTTTGGAAGATCTTTCGGTTCTTGACCTTATTTGTAATAAAGGGCCGGAATCGTTAGTGTATATAAAAAATATAAAACAATTAGATTAGCATACCATCGCCTTTGATGACATTTTCAATATAGAACAGATGCAGGTGGCGATTGGAATATGCATAGGTCTTTAAAAAATTAAATATCAACATATGAAAAAGGTATTATTAGCTGCAGTTTTTTTGACAGGTTTTAGTTTCTCTTTTGCACAGGAATCTAAAGCTAAAAGTATTGATCCCAACGAAGATAAAGATCTTATGACATGGTATCATAAAGATTTTGCAACTTCAAAAGTATATGGGGTAAATACAGCAAATGCTTATAAATACTTGGAATCTAAAGGGCTGAAACCTAAAACCGTAGTGGTGGGTGTGTTAGACAGCGGAGTACAGGTAGATCATCCGGGATTGGTAAAGAATCTATGGTCAAATCCGAACGAAGTTCCCGGAAACGGAAAAGATGACGATGGAAACGGATATATTGATGATGTACACGGATGGAACTTTATAGGAGGAAAAAACGGTGATATTGATATCGATAACATGGAGGTGACAAGAGTAGTTGCTAAATATAAACCTGTTTTCGAAGGAGATGACTCCACAAAAAATAAAGCCAATCAGACTAAGATGAAGGATGAGTTTGAGATGTACATGAAAGCCAAAGAGATGTTCAATAAAAAGAGTATCGAGGCTCAGCAGAACTTCAGAACCTATTCTATGCTGAACGAATTGATTCCTAATATGGTAAAACTGCTGGGAGGTAAGCCTGTAACTGCAGAAACGATTGCTGGGATCAAAGCTCCTACAGATCAGAGAGATGCCATTGCGATGGAATTTTTAGGCCAGATCTCACAAAGCCCTGAATTCAAAGGAAAATCAGCTGCAGAGTTTGAAAAGAAGATGAAGGAGGAAATGAAAGAAGCAATCGATCACTTTGCTCCTGCAGCAAAACAATATGACCTTTCATATGATCCAAGAAAAGAGATTGTAGGGGATAACTATGATGACTATTCTGAAAAAATTTATGGAAATAATCATTATGAAGGACCGGACGCAGAACATGGAACTCACGTGGCAGGTATTATTGCCGGACTTCCGCAAGGAAAAGAAGTTCAGTACGGAGTCGCTTCCAAAGTGGCTAAAATCATGTCTGTAAGAACAGTCCCGAATGGAGATGAAAGAGATAAAGATGTTGCCAATGCCATCAGATATGCAGTAGATAACGGAGCAAAAGTTCTAAACATGAGCTTCGGGAAACCTGTTTCTCCAGGTAAAAATGTGGTTTGGGATGCTTTCAAATATGCTGAAGATAAAGGTGTTCTTTTGGTAAAAGCTGCTGGTAACGAAAATGAAGATGTAGCAGAACATCTTGCATATCCTACCAACTTTAAAAATGTTACAGATGAAAAGCCATTTGTAAGTAACGTTCTTGTAGTAGGGGCAAGTACCAATAAAAATAATGCCCTGAGAGCAGATTTTTCTAATTACAACAAAAAAATGGTCAACGTTTTTGCTCCGGGAGAGGAAATCTATTCTACCGTTCCTAAAAACGAATATAAATACCTGCAGGGTACTTCTATGGCTTCCCCTGTGGTAGCTGGAGGAGCGGCTGTTTTACTGGCTTATATGCCGGATCTGAAGCCTTATCAGATCATTGAAGCTCTTGTGAAAAGCAGCAATCCAAGTACAGCAAATGGATTTGGAGACCAATCTCAGGCTGGTGGAGTTATTGACCTGAAAAAGGCCGCAGAATATGCCTATACCAATTTCTATAAAGGTAAACCTTCAGGCACGGCCAAGCCTTCGAAATCCGTAAAAAAGGCTGTTAAAAAATAATTTATCTCCCTGTATTTAAGGAGAAACCATAAAGAGTCCGGATTTTTTCGGACTTTTTATTTTTTATTATAAATTTTGGCACGGTTTTTTGTAACTTTATAGTAACAAAATAATAAACAACAAAATGAAAAAGTTACTACTTGCAGGGATGTTGGGAACATCACTTTTTGCAGTTTCATGTTCCTCTGTTAACAAAGCAGCTACATCTCAAAATCAAAGAGCCGACTTCCTGAAAATGAAAGGTGACTGGCAGATTGTAAGCATAGATTATGATAAAGGTTATAAAATTAAGCCTTTTGACGAAGGTGCAGACGCACAGTGTTTCGTAGGAAGCCACTGGAGATTGATTCCCAATAACTGGACAGGAGCATATACTTTAAACGGTGGTGGAGATTGCCCGGCAATTACACAGCCCATCAAATTTGAAGTAAAAGGCGGTAATACATTTATGTTTAAAAAAATTGCTTCAGGTACAAAAGCTAAACAAAATACAGCAGGTTACAGCCTAACAATGATCAATCAGACTACAGATCAGTTTTCACTTGAGCAAGATGTTCCTTTTGAAGGAGGTAATGTAAAAGTAGTTTACAACTTCCAGAGAGCAGGAATGAAATAATTTATCAACATAAAAGATCAAAAAAAATGAAATTTACAAAAACATACGTAGGAGCCCTTTTCTTATCATCAGCATTATTATTGACAAGCTGTGAAGCGGTTCAGAATTCAAATCACCAACAAAAAGGTACAGCAGTAGGGGTTGCTTCAGGAGCCGTAATTGGAGGTATCCTTGGTAACAATGTAGGAAAAGGAGGAAACGGAGCTATCGGAGCTATATTGGGAGGTATTATAGGTGGCGTTGCAGGTAACGTTATTGGTAACAAAATGGATAAGCAGGCAAAAGATATTAAAGAAACTTTGCCGGGAGCTCAGGTAGAAAGAGTAGGAGACGGTATTAAGGTAACCATGAATGAAAGTATTGTAAACTTTGCTTTCGACTCTTCAAACCTTACTTCTGTTGCACAAACAAACCTTGACAAATTAGCTGAAGTACTGGTTAATAATCCGGATACGAATATTAATATCTATGGTTACACAGACAGCAAGGGTGCAGATGCTTACAACCTTAAGCTTTCTCAAAGAAGAGCAGACGCTGTGAAGGCATACCTGGTAGGAAAAGGAATTGCATCAGCCAGAATGTTTACAAAAGGTGAAGGTGAAGCTATGCCTGTAGCTAGCAACGATACCGATGAAGGAAGAGCTAAAAACAGAAGAGTAGAGTTTGCTATTACTGCCAATGAAAAGATGATTAACGATGCCAAACAAGGCCAATAGTTAATTTAATATATAAATATTTTCGTAAAAGACCGCCCCGGCGGTTTTTTTTGTATTTTTATGCTAGAAATTTTGAATTTATTATTTTTGTATTTGAAATAACATAAATGAAGAAATATTTAAAGCTGCTCCGTGTGGAGCAATGGGTGAAAAACCTTTTTGTATTTGTCCCTCTTTTCTTTTCAGGTAATATTACCAATATAGATCTGCTTCTCAAGAGCATTTTTGCATTTGTTATATTTTCACTTGCAGCAAGTGTGGTCTATATACTGAATGATTATAACGATATTGAAGCAGACCGAAAACACCCTGAGAAAAGGAGAAGACCTTTGGCTAGTGGTGCTATTTCAAAATCAAAAGCCGTAGGAATTCTTATCGGTCTTATTGTGGCAGATATTGCTCTTGTATTCTTTACAAAAATTTATTTCCATGAATTACTTTGGAAATTTGCCATCATCATAGTTTTTTATGTGGTGATGAATCTTGCCTATACTTTCAGGCTGAAGCATGTTCCTATCATTGATATCTTTATTATTGCCATAGGATTTGTTCTGCGGGTACTGGCCGGAGGTTATATTACAGGAATAAGTATCTCACAATGGGCGATTCTGCTTACATTTGTATTGGCTTTGGTACTGGCTATAGGAAAAAGAAGAGGCGAGCTTATCAATGCACAGGTTTCAGGAAAAACAAGAAAAGCGCTGGATGGATATAACGTTCAGTTTGCAGATATTGCTTTATCCATTTCTATTACACTGGCTATTGTCTGTTATCTGATGTTTACCCTTTCTCCGGAAGTTCAGGAAAGATTTCACGAAAGAGTTTTTTATACCGTAATTTTCGTTGTATTCGCGTTGTTAAGATATCTTCAGCAGACCCTTGTTTACAACAGAACGGAGTCTCCAACAAAAATTGTTTACAGAGACCGTTATATACAGGTTACTTTATTGCTTTGGGTAGTTGCATTTTTAATTCAAATTTATTTTAAGAAATGAAACCGAATTTCACACAGAAAGTTACAAACTGGGGAAATTTCCCAATAGTAGAGAAGGAAATGAGATCTGAGGACAGTTTCAGAAAAATAAAAGAATTTGTACTCAATCACAACGAAGTTATTGCAAGGGGAAATGGAAGATGCTACGGAGATGCTTCGTTGGGAGAATCTATATTTTCAACTAAAAAATTAAATAAATTTATCAATTTTGACCGTTTGAACGGCATCATAGAATGTGAATCCGGAGTGCTGCTTTCAGATGTACTGGAAATAGCAGTTCCCCAGGGATATTTTCTATATGTTACTCCCGGGACAAAATTTGTATCAGTAGGAGGTGCTATCGCTTCTGATGTTCATGGAAAAAACCATCATGCAGAAGGATGTTTTTCAGAATATGTGATTGAGTTTAAGCTAATGACTGAGAAAGGTGAAATTATTACCTGTTCCAGAGAAGAAAATGTGGAAAAGTTCTGGGCTACCATTGGAGGAATGGGACTTACAGGAATTATTCTTACCGCAAAATTTAAACTTAAAAATATAGAATCTGCATACATTCGTCAGGAAAGCATCAAAGCGGATAATCTGGATGAGATCTTTAAATTGTTTGATGAAAGTGAAAACTGGACCTACACGGTTGCCTGGATTGATTGTCTTCAGAAAGGAAAAAATATCGGAAGAAGTATTCTGATGAGAGGAGAACATGCTTTCCAGCATGAACTTCCCCAGAGTTTTTCCAAAACACCTTTGAGATTGAAGAAGAAATTTTCTCCTACAGTTCCGTTTTATTTTCCGGGATTTGTACTTAATGCCCTTACCGTAAAAATATTTAATTGGTTATATTATAAGAAACAGTCTAAGAAGGAAGTTAAGAATTTTATCGATTATGAGACGTTTTTCTATCCTTTGGATGCTATTAATGACTGGAATAAAATCTATGGCAAATCAGGATTTATACAGTACCAAATGGTGATTCCTAAAGAAACAGGAAAAGAAGGAATGAGAAAAATCCTTGAAACGATAGCGAATAGCGGAAACGGATCATTCCTGGCTGTTTTAAAACTTTTTGGAAAAAACAATCCTCAGGCTTACAATTCATTCCCTGTTGAAGGGTATACATTGGCTCTGGATTTTAAAGTTAATTCAAAACTGAAAAAACTGGTAGATCAGCTTGATGCTATTGTTCAGGAGTTTGGAGGAAGAATTTATCTTACCAAAGACAGTATGAGCAGATCATCATTGACCAGTTACCTGAAAAATATTCAAAATCCTAAATTTGTGTCTTTACAGCACAAAAGAATCATAAATAACAATTCATAATGATAGTTCTGGGAAGTACATCTGAAGTGGCACAGGCTTTTGTGGAAAAAGCACTTCAGGAAGGAGAAAAGTTTGAAAAAATCTATCTTTTTACCTCAAATAAAGAAACTACAGAGCGTTTTGCAAGACATATTGATGTCAAGTTTCTGCAGCAGGCGGAAGTTGTAGAACTGGATCTGACAAAAGAAATTGATTATAATAGATTTGATAATATCAATTCAAATGTATTATTTTGTGCCGTAGGATATTTAGGAGAAGGAACCGAAGAAGGATTATATGATAACAAAAATACAGAACGTATCATTGAGATTAATTATTCAAAACTGGTTCCTGTGATGAATTATTTTGCCCATAAGTTTGAAAGCAGAAGATCAGGAACGATTATCGGGCTTTCATCAGTGGCAGGAGACAGAGGGAGACAGAGTAATTTTATCTATGGAAGTGCAAAAGCTGCTTTTACGGCTTACCTGAGCGGTTTGAGGAACTACCTTTTTGATAAAAAAGTACATGTTCTTACAATAAAGCCTGGGTTTATGGCAACCAAGATGACAGAAGGCCTGCCTTTAAATCCGAAACTGACAGCAACTCCAAAACAGGCAGCTTCCTGTATTTATAAAGCCTTTAAAAAGCAGAAGGATGTGGCATATGTTTTGCCGGTTTGGAGTATTATCATGATGATTATCAGGAATATCCCTGAATTTGTATTTAAAAAATTAAAGCTTTAAAAAAATGAAAAAATTGTATTGTTTTGATTTTGACGGAACCCTGACATATAAGGATACCATGTTTATGTATCTTAAATTTTACGATTCTACAAAATACCGTATACAATTTTTAAGACATGTACCTCTTTTTATCCTGCTGAAGCTGAAACTGGCCGAAACGGAAAAAGTGAAAAAAAGCTTTATCGGTTCTATTTTAAGGGGACAGACTCAGGAGAAAATAGAGCAGAAGTCTAAAAAGTTTTTTGAGCTGCATTATCCTAAAATAGTGAGGGAGAATGCATTAGACTTTATAAAAAATATCGATAGGAATAATACACAGAGTTTATTGGTAACCGCTTCATTAGATATCTGGGTGAAACCCTTCGCGGAAGAACTTAAAATGGAGCTTGTTTCTACGCGGGCAGAGTTCAAGAACGGGGTTTTCACCGGAAATTTTGTAGGAAAAAATTGCAATGGAAACGAAAAACTGGTAAGAATCAAAGAAGAAATTAATGATTCCAAATACGATAAAATTATTGCATTTGGTGATACTTCCGGAGATCGTCCAATGTTGAAATGGGCAAATGAGGGACATTACCAATTTTTTCACTAATTTTGGGAGATAAAATTGTAAAAAATGAAAAGCCTGATCATTGCATGTGCAGTACTCTTCATGGGCTGTGCCGGCACTTCATCTCAGAAGTCTTCTGCTATGCAGGAAAACACGGAACTCCTGGTTTCTGAAAATCAGGGAGGAACCGATGCTCCCGGCTTTAAGATCATTAAAGACGAAAAGGATTTTCGGAACATTATCAGCGGAAGTTTTGGTATTTCAGAACCAGGAAAGGAATCGTATATCAAATATCCACAATTTCCGAAAAATAAAAAAGTTGTTTTATATAATTTGGGAAGCTTCAGATCAGGGAGTCACAAAATTGAAGAGATCAAAAATATATCTGTTAAAAATCAGATTTTATATGTGGAAGTTCCGGCTGGAGAACCCTCAGGTGGAATGGAAATTCAGATAATTTCAAGCCCCTGGATTATATTTACTGTTCCCTCAGATTACAAATTTACCTCTGTAGAATTAAAATATTCAAAATAATAATGGATAAAGTATATTTAGATAATGCCGCAACCACTCCGCTTGCAGAAGAAGTCATAGATGCAATGGTTGGCACTATGAAAATGAATTTCGGAAACCCGTCTTCAACACACAGCTTTGGGCAGGAAGCAAAAATCCTTATTGAAAATGTAAGAAGACAGGTTGCAGACTATCTTCATGTAACTCCTGCTGAAATCATTTTCACTTCCTGTGGTACCGAATCAAACAATATGATCATCAAATCCTCGGTAGAACACCTTGGAGTAGAAAGAATCATCAGCTCTCCTCTGGAACATAAATGTGTTTCTGAAAGTATTCTGGATATGAAAAGCAGAAAAGGAGTAGAAGTAAATTACATCCGCCCGAATGAAAAAGGAGATATTGACCTTGTTAAATTAGAAGAGCTTTTAAAAGCTTCAGATAAAAAAACACTGGTTAGCTTAATGCATGCCAATAACGAAATCGGAAATATCATTAACCTTAAACAAGTTGCCCAGCTGTGCAAAGAGCATCATGCGCTTTTCCACTCAGATACTGTACAGACAATGGCTCATATGAACCTTGATTTCTCTGATATCCCTGTGGATTTTGCATCTTGTAGTGCTCATAAATTTCATGGACCAAAAGGTGCTGGATTTGCATTTATCAGGAAATCAACAGGCTTAAAAGGAATTATTACCGGAGGACCTCAGGAAAGAAGCCTTAGAGCGGGAACAGAAAATGTTTGCGGTATCGTAGGATTGGGTAAAGCATTAGAGCTTTCTCTGAATCATATGGAGGAATATACCAACCATATGCAGAATATCAAAGAGTATGCAATTGAAAGGCTTTCTGCCGAAGTTGAAGGAATTAAATTCAACGGAAGAAGTGCTGAGAAAGAAAACAGTCTTTATACGGTTTTAAGTGCTTTATTGCCTTATAAAAACCCATTGATAGGACTTCAATTGGATATGAAAGGCATTGCAATTTCTCAGGGAAGTGCATGCTCATCAGGTGCGTCAAAACCTTCAATGGTTATGATGATGGTGCTTTCTGAGGACGAAATGGACCACTGTACTCCATTACGTATCTCGTTCAGCCATATGACCACAAAAGCAGAAATCGATATATTGGTCAATGCATTAAAGGAAATTTCAAGCGATTACTCTATAGAAAAAACTAATGTTGAGCATAGATAGTCTTGTGCTCTAAAAAGCGTAATTTTGAACATCCAATAAAGGAAAAGAAAATAATATTAATTAAAATAAAGAAACAAAAATGGCTTTAGAAATTACAGACAGCTCATTTCAGGATACGGTTTTAAAATCAGATAAACCAGTATTAGTAGACTTCTGGGCAGTATGGTGCGGACCTTGCAGAACTTTAGGACCAATCATCGAAGAAGTAGCATCAGATTTTGAAGGTAAAGCAATAGTTGGGAAAGTAGATGTAGACAACAACCAAGAGATTTCTATGCAGTATGGTATTAGAAATATTCCTACAGTCCTTATTTTTAAGAATGGAGAAGTAGTAGATAAATTAGTAGGTGTAGCTCCAAAAGAGGTAATTGCTGAAAAATTAAGCGCTCACTTATAAAAAAATAAGTTTGATAATGAACGCCTTCCAGTATTGGAAGGCATTTTTTTTAAAATAATTTGCAGATAACAAAAAAAGTTGTAATTTTGCAACCACGAAAAAGAAACGAAGTTCTTTAAAATAATGATCCGGTAGTTCAGCTGGTTAGAATGCCGCCCTGTCACGGCGGAGGTCGCG
>NZ_JBMDJJ010000034.1:0-39799 GCF_057809135.1 Chryseobacterium sp. FG46
AAAAAAGGAGAGTGGAATTACGGAACCCGGCAGCTGATATCCTGGCTAAAATTTCTCCTGCAGATCTTCCGGTGTTAGTGTAGATCCGGAAGCGCTCCTGGTGTTCCGAAATGATCAGCTGGCCATCCTCCGGAAAGGAATTATGCAATCCGAACTCCGGATTGAGAGATGGAATTCATATTTATATTTTTTTGAATTTTTTCTGTTTTATGTTCAGATACATTCTTATCTGCTATTTCTTTATTAACCAGCTTTAATTTCTCTCTTAGAATTTTTAAATACTCAACTGGAGGTTCTGAATTGAAAACACCCTTACACTGGTTTAAAATATATATTTGTTTTGTTGAACTATAAGAAATTTCTATGGTATATCTTTTACTTGAATAAAGATCAGTATAAATAGCACAAAACCCATTCTCAATACTTTGTAAGTAAGAAGCGACACAGTGATGTTGCCTTTTAGATTCAAGTACTAGATCTTCGGTTGTTTTAATCAAGGATATAAAATCAAGTTTTTTATATTCCTCCTTTATTCTAATATCCCTTTTCTCTATATCTCTCTCAATAAGTTCTAATGCTAATCTATCATGTTCCTGTTTCAACTTTTTAAATGACGTCATACGTAGATTAACATTTATAGACAACAATTTACATAAGTTTAAATAATCTTTTATAAGAATATTTTCATTCTTAGAATTTGCTTTTAAATAGCTTTCATTGTTTTGAATGAAAGTATAGTGATAGTATTGTTTCAAAAGCTCAAAATCATATTCAAGTTTTAAACTAGAGAGTTCACTTTCATATATATAAAGTTCTTTTTTACTTTCTAGATTGTTGTAGAAACTTATCACTTTCGGCCAATCATTAATATCTACTAATTTTAAATTCTTATAAAAAAAATAAATTTCACAAATATCAAATTTTAAGAATTGTTTCGGTAAAGATTCTACATTAAAGATTCTTTTTAATAAACTTTTTTTGTTTGAAATAGTCCTGAACTCTTTCAGCGAAATTTTAGGTAAGTAAATTCCTTTATCTATAATATCAAAATTAAATTCTTTGGTAAAGTATTCATTGTTATTATTCATTTTAAAGAATTTTAGCAAAAATTCTTTTGAAAGAGTATGACTTATATTACCAATCCTTTCATTATGTATGAAACTAAAGAAAGTGTTCATAGTTAAGGAAGTCCAACTATTATAACGTTTCATTTTTATTGAATTTTCATCCTTTATTGAAAAAGTAAAATTTGTTTTACCCTCTGCAATTAAAAAGCTATAAAGGTTCAGATACAACCCGCCAAAAGTAATGACTAATTTATTGGATTCTTTATAATAGTATATAGTTAAATAGCTTCCAATATTATGTGCTTTGCCACCTACATTAGAAATTTCTAATCCTAAATTTTTAAAACCTTGTTTTAATGTACTAATTAAGGTTTTTGTTTTTGCAATGCTATCTTTCAAAAAATAAAATTTTAAGAAAATGTCTTTACTATTAGCATAATGGTTACTAAAGATCGTTTTATCTGATTTGTGGTTTGAATAACGATAATATATAGAGTGCTCAGGTAGCTTATCCATTAATTCTGTTATAAAATTACTAGATAGTATATCTTGAAACAAGGCATTATCTATATTTTGAAATTTAACAGGAGCTGCGTTCTTATAATATTTTGATATTGGTTTCATAAATAAATTTAGGTAGTGAAAATGAGACTTTAAATTCTTGGAGAACCATTTGGGAATTTTTTATACCGATCATCTTTTTTATATTCTTCATAGATGAAAGTATTCCACTTATTTATAAAATCGTCTCCCTGATATGAAAGTATAGATTTCTTAATTTCTTTAGATCTACAGAATTTTTTAAATTTTGTGTAACCCTCCTTGATTAATTTCTTATCAGACACTGATGTTTTCATAATATCTAATATACTATCTCTCTTTTCATCACTCAATTCATGTCTTCTTCCTATATAATTTGCAAAGTGGTTATTTTCTAACTTTTCTAATGTTTCACTCTTTAATTCAACATTATTATTTACAATTGCTTTCATTTCGTAAGGCATTATTGAAATAATTTCACCATTTACCATATATTGAAAGCTCTTAAGTGAGTTTGTATCTAATTTTGCTCTGAGTTCTCTCATAAAACCTTTAGCAAGGTCATTAGCATTTTTATAATTTAAGTCAAAAAGCTCATTTATGTTCTTATAATTCCAGGGAATCCATTTATTACATTCAAATCTTTCCAAATAAAGAGAAAAGAGAACATGACGAGGATTTCCCAATAATTTTGGTAATTGAAGAAGAACCGAGTTATAAACATTTAGGTTTACAAGTTTTTCATACCAAAAAGGATTCATCTCAAAGTAGAGCTTTTTACGGTCAAAAGATGGTGATTCGATATAGGATAGTTTAGTTTCTTTTATTTTTCCCTCTGCATTTTTTCCTGTAACCCAGACATTAAGATTATTATATAAAAAGTCAACAGCTTCTCTAACTTTATTACTTCTTCCCTTTATTCTCCCATCCGCTGTAGTTTGTGATGAAATGTCTTTTATATCAATTGCAATCGATATTCTCACATTTTCTTTCTTTTTGAATTCTTCCACAAATAGTTCCAACTGTTGAGGACGTGATTTAGAATTAAATTGACTGCTCTTTACTAAGGCAATCGACTTAAATAATATATTAATGGCAGCAATTGGCATATCGGTTAGACTAACTTTAGAAGACCTTTTTCTTTTAGTCTTTCCTATAATAAGATCAACCAACTCGTTTGTTACATTAATTTCATCAATGCTGGTAATATCCCTATTAAACTTTTTTGCTATAGTAAAGCTTTTTTGATCATCTATTAGATATATCTCGCCCTCTTCAGTAGATACAATATTCTCATATTTCTCATTTTCACTACCTGGAATTTCGTAAACTTCTATTGTTTTTTTCTCTTTATTATCACTTCCTAATGACCGGATCTTATTAATATAATCTTTATCTTTCATTTTATTTTGTGTATATGATTGACTTACTTGGTATATAATCTGTTATGAACTGAGGATTTGCAAATCTTAAAAAGGCGGTATCTGAATTAAGACCTTTAAAACTTGTAGGGTTATTATTTGAAATCATTTTTATATCATAAAAATTATATTTAAAATACATTGGTTTAATATTATGCTGTCTATAAAAATTGAATATATAATTTACTGCTATGAAGCTAGGAACATAGGCTCTAGTCTCTGCAGGAAGAAAGGGACGTACTTTCCAATAGCTTTTAGAACCTGCACTTCGAATAGCTTTTCTAACATTACCCGAACCGCAATTGTAAGCTGAGATAGCAAGGTTCCAGTCTTTAAACTCATTATAGAGATCTCGTAAATATCGAGCTGCTGCATCAGTATTTTTTACAGGATCATAAAATCCACTATAATACTTATTATCATATAACCCATATTGTCTTCCAGTAGCAGGAATAAACTGCCATAATCCTTTTGCGCCTGCCCAAGAACCGGCACGAGGGTTTAATGCACTTTCTACAACTGCTAAATACTTAATTTCTTTTGGAAGTCCATATTTTTCTAATCCTGCTTCAAATAAAGGAAAGTAATACGTAGATAATCCAATGATTCTGTGATACCACTTATAGGAGAGGTATTTTTTTACATATGAATATGTAATGTCATTATAATCAATATTTAAATTGGTATTTACATCTAGCAAAGAAAATCGACCTCTATAAGTATCAAGGGAAAGATTTCTATCTCCTTGGTCTTCTATTTTTCCAGTATCATATTGCTCAAGGGACTTTACCCACTTCTCATCTACTTTTAAATACACTTCCTTGTCTTCCTCATATACTTTAGAATTTTCCTGCGAGTATAAGAATAAAGGAGAAAAAGTAAATAAAATTAGCACCCCATTAACAAGCTTTTTCTTCATAATTTCATATTTTTGTTTCATGAGTGATTTATTAAATAATATTGTATTCAAAAGGTTAATTTCGTTAAGAAAAGAATTAGGTCTAACGCAACAAGAGTTTGTGGACAACTTCAATGATTTTATTGCGGTTAATAAAATTCATTTAATAAATAAAAGCAATAATCCATTAAAAACAGATAACTATAGCAATATTGAGAGACGTCTTTCTTCTCAAACAGAAACTTTTATTCATATTGTAAAATATTATCAAGTTGTTCATGATATTAATCCTGCTTGGCTTTTTGTGGAAGATAATCTTCTAGTTTCAAAATACATTTCTAAAGATTTAGAAATAGAAAGGTATAATCTTCTTGAACAAAAACATTCCTTAATCAAGGAAAAAATTAAAGAATTGCAAAACCTTATGAAAGATTAATTTCTCTTTCCGTGATTGAATAATTACCTTGTTTTACCAGGGTTTTTGTTCCATCAGAATGAAAAATTATTAATTGATCCTTTTTCTTTAAATACTTATACTTTACATTTTCATAAGTTGTTATCTGTCCATTATTATTAAGATGAATATCATAATACTTTAAATTTCCTCGAATCATAGAAAGAAAAAAAATAACTACTAATGTAGATAACAAAATATACACGGATAGATTCAAATTAACAATAATGTAATTGGTAATTAGAATAAGTGACAATGAAACAAGCAAATGGTTAGATATTGATATTGTACTATATTGAACAGCATACTTCTTTAGTTTATTTAAAATTGTATTAAATTTCATCATTAGATTTTTTTGAATTAAAAATTTGTAGTTTTTCCGCTTTCTTGAGTAATCCTGGTGAGGCATTTTGTATAAAATCTTTTTCTTTCTTTTGAATAAAATCCGATAGAGCTTCATCCATAATATCTGTTCTTGTATATGCTAATTTGTGATAACCCTGTTCTCTTTTATAATTAATATAGATCGTCATAAAATCTATTTGCTTTGAGAAAATCTTAAACAGTACATTCTTCTTCTCATTAGACTTTTTTGATCCTCTAATGTATTCTTTTGAATCACTCATAACTTAAATTGTATATTTATTTTGTAGTCTTTTTACTAGTGCTGCCGTTCTCTGAATTTCGTTTAAAATAAGGAATTCATAATCATTGAAAAGGTCTTTTATAAAATATTTTATATCTTGTAAATCAGTAGTTCTAAAAATTAATGACCTGGAATCATTAATATATAACATTGAAATATCTACAGGTCTTCCAAATTCTTTTTTAGTAAAAATTGAGATTTTATTTCTTGAAATTAATTCGTTACTAATAAAATAATAGTGATTACTTAAATTTAGATTGTTATGTACTAAACTATCTATAAAAGTATCATTAATATTGGATAAATAACAGTCTATTTGATCCCGAATTGGCTCAAGGTTATTAGAAGTATGTTCCTGATAATAAACAATCCGATCCATGCTATCTGTTTCTTTGAAATAACTCTGACCATTAAACGAGTATTTCTTTAAATTTGATAATATTTTTTCCATAACAATTGGTTATTATTAAGTAAAAATTGTGCTAAGATTTTATCTTCTTGTATCATATGTAGTAATTTAGTTTTTACAAATATATACAAAATTTAGATATATATATATACCTAATGAAAAATAAAATAATATCTTTAATTTATTTCAAAGAATTTCTGAAACCTACGCTTTTAAATTTGGTAGTAAAATAACATTTTATAAAACACTTAAATATTAACACAAAATATATTGTGTATATTATATACATAATGTATATTTGAAATAAAATAAGATTATGACAATTAGAAAGAATATTGATATTGATGAAAGTCTTTTAACAAAGCTAAAAATACTATCTGCTTTTGAAGAAATAAGTGTAAAATCTGTGATGGAAAAAGCAATTTCTTTTTATGTGGAACATAAGGAGAAAGAGAGATTAAGATTGTTATCAGAAGAAGAAAAAGAGGATTTAGGGCTATTGCTGCTTATGCAACAATCTGATAGAAATGAGGTGGTAAGCCGTGGGGAAGTAATGAATGCTTTAGACTAATGGAAGTTACTTTTTTACGAAGTTTTCTTAACGATATTAAAAAACTCAACGATAAAAAGTTGAAAACGAAAATTAAAGAATTTCTCGTGGAGTTAGAAAACGCAGAAACCATTGATGAAATTCCCAATATTAAAAAATTAAAAGGTTTTTCTACTGCCTATCGTTGGAGAACTGGAGATTATAGGTTGGGATTTTATAAAGAGGAAAATAAAATTGAATTGGCACGATTTGTAAAAAGAAATGACATTTATAAGCTATTTCCTTAGATATTAATTCAAAATTTTAATTATAACTAATCTTAAAAAACGATAATATGGAATTAAAAATTAGAAATATTGGAGTGCTATATTCTTTAGATGAATGGTACTATTCAAATAAAAAGAACACTAAAATTTCTTATGAGATATTCTCTTACTGGTCCGAGGATGGTGGTTTAGAAAAATTATTTAAAAAGTTAGGTATTAACGAAATTAATATTGGAGAGTCGTTTTACTTTGATTTTGACTCTAAAAGTGAACTTGGTCTCGAACGAGATTTAATTGAAGATTTTAACACCAGAACATTTAAAGTAATTAATTTGCATCATGAGTATCTTACTAGGGCAAATGGGGAATTTGAATTTTCAAAATTATATAATTTAGAACCACTCATCAAATAATGATAATAATGGATTTAATAATAATATTAATAGTAATTGTTTCATTATGTATTTTGGGTGTTTTTGGTTACTATATTGTAGGTATTTTTATATATAATAAAAAAAGTAAGAAACTAAAAGATGAAATTGATAGAAACGAAAAACTGTTATTTGATGATTTAAAAAATGAATACAGTTCAGAAGAAGCTGAAAAATTATTAGAAGAATTAAAAGATAAATTCATGAAGAAATAATCTCAAAAAATGATATCATGGAAAGTTACAAACTACCACTTTATTTATGTATGCTGATCGGAGCATTGGTTTTCGGAATTGTAAGATTAAGAATATCTACAAGAATGGTTATATACCTTACAATTGTTGTTGCTGGCTATCTATGGTCTGGTCTTTTAAAGTTTAACGCTAAAATCGGTGATATGAAAGATCTATTTCCATATTTTGGTGTACTTTTCTTACTAGCTTTAGTAACTACTATACATGATTTATGGTTTCAAAAGGATAATAATTAATCTCAAAACGTAACTATAAACATTAAATGACAAGCATTCTCTACACTTCAAAAAATGAAAAAAACTATAATTTTTTATATAGTTTTCAACAAGAATATTTAGAAGACCACGAAGGTAATGTATTAATTTTTGAAATTTGGGAGGAAGGGAAAGAAGAACTTGACAAGTTTAGCTTTATGCTCCGAGAAATGGAAAATGGCACTGATTTGAAAGTCGTTGATTTGTTTTCAGATTCAAAAAAATATTATTTAGGAAAAGGAATTTCAAGAGCGATGATTTTACATTGTAAAAATTTATTTGTGAAACGTATTATTTCTGAACGAGGAAATAAAAACTGGGAAGAAGCTCGGACAAAAGTTTGGGAACGAATGAAATCTAATGGAGAAGTTGCTTATTGTAAATTTAAAGATTTTTACTTTACAATATGATAAAATTGAACTATTAAAATAATCTCAAAAAACAATGGAAAATAAAAGGACTATAAAGATTATTGCTATAGCTGCTATCCTATTAATCATTGTCCCTCAAATTATGTTCTTTATTAAAAATAGATATGGAGAACAAAAATTAATCTCAACAACTTTTTATTTTATAGGAATACTTTTCGCCATTACGATTACTATAGTTTTGTGGGGAATATTTACTTTAATTTTGGAAACGTGGGCTTCTCGAAAAAAAATTAGAAACTATCTTTTAAACAATCCTCTATTTTTATTACATAATTTTCCCACTTATGATGTTGAAAATTTTATTGGTGTTGTTCTTGTTAGAGATGATTTATGGGGAACTTCTGATGATTATATGGACTGTGCTGATGTGTATTACAAGTTAAAAGAGATTTCTAAAAACCCAAATTATTCAAATACTGACAAAGAAATAGCAAACATAATACTTAGATTTACTTCTACTAAATCTCCTATTTTTATTTCAACAAAATTACTCTTCTATATTTTCAACAAATTTAACATTAAAAAATAACGATAATAATGTCAAAAAATGATAATGGAGAAATTTTGAATTTCTTGGAGAATTGAAAAAAGCTAATCTAAAAAAGCACTAAAATTTCTCCTGCAGATCTTCCGGTGTTGTTGTCGTTCCGGAAGCGCTCCGGTAGTTTTAAAATGGGTGAGCTGGCCATCCTCCGGAAAGGAATTCCCCCGGTGCTGTTCCTGGCTAAAAAAGGAGAGTGGAATTACGGAATCCTGCAGCTGATATTCCTGATTATAAAAATGGACCTACTATCGTAGATCCATTTCTATTTATAACTTTTGCCTGTTTCTTATTTTTTTACTCTGTCTCTCATTTTCAATTTCTTGTTTGAGTTCAATTATTTTTTTGGTGACTAATTCAATTTCTTCGTTACCATCAAATTTTTGATATTCATCTCTAAGATTACTATAATACTGAAATTTTTCGTTAGAATGTCTGATATCATCTTCACAATTATTAATAAGGCGAGGAATTCTCTTTGATATTTCATTATAAATAATTGTACTTGCTTCTAAAGGATCTTTAGGAATAACATCCATCCTTTTTTGCATTTTTAAAGAATTAAAATCATTTTCAATCATTATTTTAGATTGTGCCTTTCCTAAATCAAAACTAATCTTTGTAAAAACAAGATTAAGGTTAAACTGATCTATTTTACACAAAGGGATTTGATAAGCAATTTCCCCTGACAACACTGTTTTATAAGGTTCTAGTTCTCTGAAAAAATTACCTTTAGTTGCAGATAAAAATTTTTCATACTTATCTCTAAGCTCTTTTCCTATAATTTTAAAGTCCTGAACACCATTTATAAGCTCTTTTTTATCGAATAATAGAATTTCAGGATGGTTCTTAAAAGACTCTGGATCTGTTTCTGCAAATACAGCATTAAACTTATCCATCACTTCTTTATATATTTTTAATTGAACAGATTCCTTTTCAATAGTTTCCTTATAAAAATTATAATTCCGATTTAATTTAATTCCCTCATTCTCTATGGCTTCTTTGTTGTTATAAAGGTTTTCTAGCTTTTGCTCTAATTTAGCAATTTCCAACATTTGGGGGTTATCCAAAATGTATGCTTTCATTAATGAAAAGTTAGTTCCGTTTCCATCCCCATCAATTTCACCCTCATCCAGTATTCTAGGAGTATTTGCCCCAATCTTTTTAAAAACACTTAAAAATCTGTCTTTTGTTTCGTTTGCCTGAGATCTAAAAGCATCTAGTGACTTTTTAGCAAGGTATTTATAGTTTAAAACTGTATTATCAAATTCTTTGGCAATTTTATTCCCTTGCCTTTTCATTCTTCCTAGTCTTTGAGCTGATTTACTTGGTGTCCACGGAATATCAAGATCATGCTCTGCAATACATCTTTCCTGAACATTACAACCTGTTCCTAGTGTGTCAGTTGATCCTATCGCAATTCTAAATTCCCCACTGTTCACCTTATCCTGGAACTCTCTTCTTAATGCTTTGTCTCTCTTTGTTCCAGATGCAGCTCTCCAATCATGGGCAAATTGAATTTCATGCTTAGGGATATTATACTTTTCCACTAGAATATCCCTCAATCCATCATACACATTGAATTGATCTTTATTTTTGGAATTTGGAATTCCTAGATCACAAAACACCAACTGAACTCCTTTTAAATCGTGGGTTTTTTGATAGACCTCATTTATTTTCTCAGCGCATAATTGGAGTTTTCCAGCTGCAGGTCCAATAAAATATTCTGCATTAACCAACCGGGGATCTATTCCATTTTTTTGGGAGAGATTAGAAACAATTAAGGAACTTGCCTGTTTCTGCTGATCATCAAAAGATTTTTGAATTATACTTTCAAATTCATCTGCAGTCTCAATATTCCCATCAATAAAATCAACCAGGAGATCATTAAATTTCTCTTGCTGAATGTTTGCTTCAGCGATTACCATTTCAGTTTTTACATTTGGGGTTTCTACTGTAAAATTACTTTCATTAACTACATGAGCCATTTCTAGATACAATGACTTTAACTCTGGAACATTTACAATATATCTAAATCTTTCCTTTTCTTTAATTGCATTTCCAACAGATAGTTCCTGTTGTACTTCTTTTACAAAGAAATTCTTTGCAAATCTGTCAAATGTATTAATATTGAGTTCTTTTAACCTTGCAGGTTTAATCCAGTTCATCAGGTTATAGATCTCCGCCATAGAGTTAGAAATAAATGTTCCGGATAGAACAGTAATTCCTTTATCAACAAGATCGTACTTCTTTCTTAAAGATCTTGTCAACATAGCATAATGTTTAGCCCTCTCAGATGCTTGCGTACTCAATCCTGCTATACCACTGTGAATCGTTGTAAATGGCATATTCTTAAATTTATGAGCTTCGTCTATTAAAATATGATCAACCCCCAAAGAATTAAAATCATAAATAGTGTTGTCCTTATTTCCATTAAGAACATCAAACATTCTTTCTAATTTAGCTTCTTCATTTTCTAGTTGTTTCTCTAACCTTTTAAGATCTCCTACATTAACCCCCTCTTCCTTTAATGACTTTTTATAATAAATATTATCTCGTAAATCCTCTAAATATTCCTCAATATATTCTATTTGAATGTCTAGGGGAATTGGTATTTTAGCGATTTCTTCATGTGTCATAATCACACAATCCCAATCATTATTTGCAATCATTGCATATTTCTGCTTTCTTTTCTCTTCAGACGAAAGTTTAGTATTCTCATCAAGTTCAGAAGTGTCAAAGAATATTTTGGAATCAGGATAATGAAATTTAAACTCTTTATAGATCTGTTCTGCAGTAGCTCTTGTCACTGCTAACATAGGTTTCTGTTTTAATCCGGAATCTTTCATCTTCATCGTAGCACTAAACATTACTAGCGACTTTCCAGCTCCCACAATATGATCTACAACTCCTCCATCATTCTGCAGAATCATTGAAACAGCATCTTTCTGATGTTGGTGAGCATCATCTATTCCGTTTATGTCTGTAAAATCAAGATAAGATCCATTAAATACTTTAGGAACATTCGTACAGAAAGTATTATTATAAGTATTTAAAATTTCTTGATGTTGTTCCGGAGATAAAGTATTAATAAATGTTTTCCATTCTTTCTTTAGAAGCTTAGATTTCATTTCAGCTTCTTTATTTGCTTTAATATCCTTTACATAATATTCTTTATCTCCTGACTTTACCTTAGTTGTAAAATTAAAGGACTTATCATTAATGATATCCTTTAAAATTTCTCCACCTGAAATAGTTTTATTAACCCCTTGTACAGATAAAGAATTTAGGCCATAACAATCTTTGAAAGATTTTTTAGAAATTAAAAATCCATTGAGTTTAGTAAATTCAAAAAAATCTTCATTATGATATTCAAATTTATTCTGAAGAAAAGTCTCTAAATATTTTTTTGGCAACCATTCAGCATTGATGTTAATCGTAAGATCATCAAAATTTGTGATACTTATATCATGCTGCTTTAATAATGCAAGATCTTGACGAAGCCTTGTATCCGAAACATAATCAAAACTTTTTTCGTTAAGTAATACATGCTCTAGTAGCTGTATCTTTAATGGGATGTTTCCTGACAAAAACTCTTCCTTGGTTGAAAATTTATATTTGACAGAATCATCTTTTATCGAATAGTCATTATAAATTTTACCTGAATCTACCAATTTCCTGGCTATCTCTATTTTTTTGTCTTCATCTGACTCATTAAGAAGCTTACAGATATACTGTATCTTTACTTGTCCATTATTTTTTTGCAGAGATTTTATAAGAGCTTGTTCCGGGGTGGTGATTTCTTTTTTATTATCTGTAAAATAATTTTCATTACTGATAAGGTCAGAAGCTAAATACTTTCCAAGTTCATTTTTTATTTCAAGACCAGCAAATTCAGATGAATAAATATCATCTTTGAAAAACAATAACGAATCATTTATAGGTCCATATTCCTTTGTATATGTTTCATAGGCATTTCTCAGGCTTTTATGTTTTTCAACAAGGTCTGTGGAATCCAGTTTTAAAGCTTGCTGAAATAGTAGATAATCATTCTTTAAATGTATTAGAGCTTTATCTTTCTCTGCAGCGTTTAGTATTGGAATAGCTATATATGAATCAGCTTCTTTTATATTCAAAATATACATCTCATTTTCGAGAACAACATAAGCTCCGGAATAATGAAAAATATTTTGATCTTCTAAATCCTTATTAAATATTTTCTGTTCTTTTATTTCTTCTTCTGTAGGAATTTCTATGATAGTATCAATTGTCTTGTTAACTGTATTTTCATAATGATTAATTTCATTTTCAAAATCAAATAGTGACAGTTGAATTCCCTGAGCTGGATTCTGCTCTTTATATTTATTTTTTGATACTTTCTTTTCTTTAATTGCTTTTGTAATAATCTCAATCTCATTAACTGTGATTGGTTCTATAAGAGTGCTATTCGTAAAAGAATACTTCTTTTCAAGTTTAAAATTCTCTTGAAAATGTTTTGTTCTATAAAGATCATTATTTGACAAAACAACATTCTTTAATTTTTCATTGTCAGCTAATTTTAGCAGGCTTGCGCTTTGCTCTATATGGCTATCAATTTCAGAGTTTGAAATTAAATTTCTAAATGCTTCAAATCTTACATTTTCATTTTTCTGACTACTACTTAATGTATATCCATTATGCATGAAATTAGTCTGAAGCTCTCCAATTAATATTTTTTCCTGTCTTTGATATATAAAAGAATTGATATTATAATTCTGATCTTTATTTTTATTAGGATTGTTCTCTGGAGAAATAAAGAGTTCTTCTGCTGACAAAGATATGCTGGTAATTATTTCATTTAACGCATTTACATCAAGCTCAGTCACTAAACTTTTTTTATGGGTATGTAAATAGTCAGTCTGCACTTCAGTGCCTAAAAAGGTCTCTTTTGGAAGTCTAACAAGATTTTTTATTGTATTATTATTTTGAAAAAATAAAGTACGATCTATTTCTGCTCCTGGAGCATCCAGATAATTACTACTCGTTATAAATCCAATGTCGCCATCCTCCTTTAAAAGAAGAGATGATTTGAGAAAAAAATAACTATGAATATTCGGAACTTTACCGAGTTCGAAATTCTTTTTAACCAATTCATCATGTATTTTTGTACTACCAAAAGGGATATTACTTGTAATAATATCAAATTTCCGTTCAGGAGTTACTTGAAAATTTTCATATTTATTGCAATGTGCAGAGAAAACAATAGAATCATTTTCATTAATCTCATTTTTTAAACTACTGAGTATACGATAAGAAATATTCTCCGGCTCAATAGCAAAAATTCTAAATGATGCTGTAGAATTTATTATAGCCTGATCCTTTAAAGATCTAATATTATCAATAAGACTTTTTACAAAAACACCTGTCCCGGCACTTGGCTCTAAAATCATGAATGGATCCTTTGAGCTGCTATTATTTATTAGATCAATTTTCTGAAGTAGAAGTTCTTTAGTAATTACATCTACATACCTTTTATCGGTGTAATATGCGTATAAAGCACTTCTTGCTATTTTTTGAAATACTGATTTTAAATTATTATTATTAACCCCTGCCTCATTCATTTCTTTTATAAGAATTCTTATCTCATCAAAATACTTTTTTGTGGATTTGCTATCAAATTTTTCTGATAGGATATCCTCAATAGGCATGGTAAAATAAGGGAAATTGCCAAATCCGGTAAACAGATTTGACAATTCAGTATAGTTTAATTCTTTTTCTGGGGAAAGTGCAATTAACTTTAATGCAGCTAAATTATTTCTAAACCTTTGAAAATCTGAAAGGTTTTTAATATTATCATTCATAAATGCATATTAATAAAGAGAGACAAAACTAATTTATAAATTGATCTTTTAAGAATTCAAATCCTTTTTGAAGTTCCAGTTCTGGAAGATCATGAGTTTTTACATCTGAATTTTGAAGTAAATCTTTACTGTACTCAATGATAAACAGAAAAGCTTCAGTAATTATTTGATCTTCTAGTCCAAGGATTTCAATTTTGCGAATGTATTCACTTTCCAGTTCCGGATGATCTTTTAATAATTCTCCTCTGAGATACCTTTGTAATGCTTTATAATATGGTAATTTTTTCCGGTTGGGAATGATGGTTTCCATTACCGTTGGATTATCTGTGTATTCTTTACTTATAAATACACCATCTACATCAATCATTTCTTGATTCATTATGTTATATTTTTAAACCTTTCTTCTTGGGAAGCTCCTGTTGTAAATCTAAATTTTCTTGTTTTTTTATTTTTAGATCTTCATTCCAATCTTTTGAATTAGATTTATGAATTGTGATTTTTTTGTTTATTCCTGGAAAGATCTGCAGGGACATATTATTAAATGTTTCTAAATACTCCTTAGTATTAGGTACAATGAATTCAATTTCTGACTTTGAATTTCTTTTTAAGTAAGAAATAGCTTTTTCCTGATTAATAATATCTACAGCCATATTTCTTGGCATTACCCCATTAAAAAAATCAAGAGTTTTTTTATCTATCTCTCTAAACTTTGTTGATAGTTTTTCTGCTTTAACAAAATTTTCTTTATCATTAATTGTTAGGGAAATAGAGAGAAAATCTTTATCCTTATAGTTAATTTTTATTTCAGGAACCATTTTAGAGATAATAATCGTATCAAAAAAACATCCTCTTACATCATTATCAGTAGATAATGTTATCTTTTCAAATGCTCGTAAATCAAAAAACTGTTTTAATTTAAAAGCTTTATTCTCTGATAGTTCTCCGTTAGTACTTAAATATTCTGAGTTTTGGGGTTGATTAACTTCGAAATGGCTCATTGCATCCCAAAGTGATTCTGTTATTATTAAATTTCTCCCTCCTTGTTTAGAATTTACCTGCAGATCTTTATCTACTCCGATAGGATTAGAAAATACGAATCCTACATCATTCTGGCTACCTCTGGCAAACCTTTTACTATTAAAGTTGTCATAAGCAGGATTCGTATTTGTTTTTTGTACCCCGACAACTTTATTATTGATGTCTTTTATTTCATAAGCTATCGTAAAAAAATTTTCTTTTTCATCCTTATAGCTTTTAACTATTCCTTTAAAAAGTGGATGATCTATAGTTTCATTAGATAACTGACGAAAGTCGGTCATATAATTACGCTGATGAGAATGTAATGGCAAGAACTCTCCTTTTAATAAGAACTCCTCTGTCATTGAATTTGAAAACAATTCTTTTGAAGAATCCCGATTAAAATTTTGAATATTTTCCCTTTCCTTTATTTCCTGTTTGATGATAGCAAGATTACTATTATAATTTACAAGTTCTTTGTTTACTGCTTTCCACACATTAGGTTCATTCTGAACTACATGGTTCTTTATGAAGTGAATAAGGTTCCCGGCATTACCTGTTGCCCTGGAAATGTAATTTTGGTTACCATCTTTTCCCTTAAAAAATTCAAACTTATCTGATCTTAAGGTAGAATCACTATTGTCTACAAATGCTTTTCTTTTATTATCATAAAAAAAGTTAGGCATACGATATCTAAAAAAATCTACTAAATCAATTTCTTGAATTGCTTTATACCAATCGACCATTGGTTGCTTTTCTTCCATAAGTAAGTAATTTTAAATTTTACAATGTTACTAAAGTTCTCTCTAATAAACCGTCAATGTCCATTTTAATTTGATTAAAATTATCCATTAAAACTTGATTAACATCTTTATCTGATAATGGTTCATTCTTAGCATCTAAAAAAAGAGTTAAATCAGGTAGTTTCCCACTTTCCAATTTTTTTGTTTTTGCCAGATCTACATGAATTGTAGAATAAAAGAATTTCTGCTCAATTTTTTCATCAAAATTATCTGCAATTTTCCCACAGAATACCCCTTGAGATAAAGTACTAATTTCTGATTCAGGAATAAGTTCCTCCATTTGTTCTGAATAAGAAATGGATGTTCCACTATCAGATATTGAATGTGATTCTTTTTGTACTTTGATTTTACCAAACATTCTTGCAAGTCTTTGAGCTGTATCTCCTGAAACCTGCCCAGCAAAAATATTACCCATTGTGTTAACGATGGATTCTGCATTTTCTTTGGAAAAGTCCCTTACCGCTTGTGTTATATCCTGGAACCCTAGCCATGTCGCTATCTCATTACTTCTCCCGGTTGCTATAATATTATCGAGTGTTCCTTTAGGAAATGACATTGTTGTAAGCTCATCTAATACTAATGCAGATTTATTCTGATGTTTAATATTTATTACTTTCATAATCTTTGTTGTAAACAAAGAAATGCAGACACTATATATTTTTTCTCTTTTCGGATTATTACCAATACATAGAATTTTAGGTCTTTGCGGATCGTTTATTTGTAGATTGATTCCATCAATCTCATTACCATTTTCATCTTTATCTGTAGTCATAACCCAATATACAACAGGAGAAGTCATACGTGACAATCCTAAACGAGCTGAAGCGATCTGCCCCTCCAACTGATCAGTTGCCTGGTTTTCGTAAGCTGAGATAAAAGGCGCAGCCATATTTGAGATGGTTCCATCCTCAATAGATGCCAGGAATTGAAATTGTTTTTCGTAGGATTTTGATAACAACTCAATTAAATGAGGTAATGAACAATATTTTCCTCCCTCTGCACATCTTAACGCCCAAATTAAACATGCAACATAGTTAATTGGTGATTCGACAAAGAAATCTCCTTGCTTAGAATTCCAGGACCTGTTAAGGGCAATCATTAATACCTGAGCAGCTTCTACAGCATCCACAGAATCTATTAATAACTCTGGTTGTAATGGATTGCAACGATGAGACTTTTTAGGATCATCAAAATTAATAACACAAAACTCCGGTTCTACCTTATAGTTCTCTTTATACATTTCCAAACAATTATAAGTAAACACTGATAAAGTTGGAAATTTATAATCATATACGAGCATTGCAAATCCTTTTGATATATGCTGCTCAATAGCCGGTTGTAAAATTGCAAATGATTTTCCGGATCCAGGTGTTCCGATTACTAACGATGCTCTATATGGATTAACGACATTTATATAACCATCATCAGTCTTTAAATTAACAGAAGCATCGTTCTCCATTAGTTGCTGTGTTTGCAAAAATTTTCTTCCATCTTTTCCAAACCTATCTTTACCAAATGAGGAATTTATAGTAGTCATTATTTCGGCAAAATAATGAATAATCATAAAATATGATACAAAGCTTATAATTGTATAGAATGAAAAAATTCCTACATTCATTCCTATGTAGTAAAAAAAGTAAGAAAATATAAATAGAAGACAACAGCCCAGAGCTTTTAATATTGTTGAAGTAGTATTAACATTTTTTTTCAATATTTTCTTAGGCTTTCCTCCGAAAACAGATATACCAACTAAAACTACTATGAAGAGCCTTACTAAATAATATTTCCCCTCTCTGTAAAAACCAAAACTTAGTACCTTATTTGCAAAGGGTGTAAAAAAATCAAAACCCAGTTTGCTTAAAGAAACATTTCCTAATGTAACTACATCGATTCCTAATAATATAAGGGATAATAAGAAAAATAATCCCGTATAAATTTCCAAATTTTTATCCTGCGCCATAATTATCTTAATTTTCTTTTTGATTACTAAGCTGAAAGTCCAATGTTCTATTGGAAAGTCTCATATTAAATTCAAAAATATACGCATTTAGTTCGATTAGATTTCGTTTTGAATTTTCATGAATTGTTATTGTAGAAAAGGATTGTCTGTTTTCTGGATTCCCATCAGGAAACATTAAATATTTAAGTTCCTCACTGGATAGACTTAATAGGTATTTATTATATTCTATCAATTGTAAAATATCCCCAATTGATAAGCTACAGATATCATGACAAAATTTTCCAGATTCTTGCATATATTGTCTTATAAGTTTATGATTATGTCTCATTTTCCTCCTTTATTTTTTATTAAATTTTTTCTTTCCATATCCCGAATTTGATTTTGATTGCTGAGTCTCAATTTGAAAAGTTTCCCTATTGAAAATAAGATCTATAGTATAGGTCTTTTTCTCTTGCGTTTTACATTTCGCATTTGGAGAAATTCCTTTTGTTAAAAGTTCTGTTAATCGCTTTTCTGTGATCTGTTGTCCTCTAAAATTCTTGTACAATTTATACTGACAAATATTTTCATCAACACAATAATAAAAGAACTTATTTTGGTATAATTTATTAGATTTACATTTAGGGCAATTTTGCGAAGTCTCATTAGGATTAAACCCCAATTTTGGACTCCCTTTTATCTGCTCTGTGATCTCATAAGCAAACTTCTTAATGCTTTGTTCAAACTCTTCTACATTTCCTTTTCCCAACTCAATATTTGATATTGCATTTTCCCACTCGCCTGTTAATTCTGCAGACAAAATTTTTTGTCCATTTAAAGCCTTAACAATTTCAAAACCTAATTTTGTAGGAACTAGAATTTTTCCTTTTCTCTCGATGTATTCGCCATCTACCAATTCTTTTATAATTCCCCCTCTTGTTGCTGATGTTCCAATTCCTTTTCCTTTTAAGGCATCTTTAAGATCTTCATTCTCTATATCTTTCCCGCAAGTTTCCATCAATGTTATTAATGAGGCATCATTTAATAAAGGTGGTGGAGTAGTTTGTGACTCCACAATAACAGCATCTTTTATTTGGTAATTTCCGACTTCCAAAGCTGGCAGCTGTTTATCTTCTTCATCATTCTCATTTTCTTCTTCCTCTATTTTCAGTATTTTATCTGACAAAAAGTCTTTGAATATAGTAAACCCTTTATTAACAACTACTGCTCCCCTGGCTTGAAAAGGATCTTGAATTCCATCTATAAAAAAAGTATATACAGTAACATTTTTTAATTCTTTTGATGAGAAAGCCTGTAGGAAAGAAGATAGAATGGTTAAGTAAACATTTTTTTTCTTTTCATCTAGGTGAGTTAATATTGGAATTTTTGAAGTAGGAATGATCGCATGATGATCAGTTACTTTTTCATTATTAAAAGGCTTCATATTTTTATCCAATAATAATGGGACTGTAAAGTCTTGACAGTTAAATACTCCACCTATTTGTTCAATTAATTCAAATACCTCAGTTTTCATTTCTTCATTTAAGAATCTACTATCCGTTCTCGGATAAGTAACATGGCCAGCTTCATATAAAACTTGCAAAGTACTTAAAGTTTCATCTGCAGTATATCCATAGGATTTGTTACATTTTTTTTGCAATTCTGCAAGATTAAATAATGCGGGAGGAGCTGTAGACTTTTCTTTTTTATCTATAGTTTCTAACCTAATCGTTTTTTGGTTAATTGCGTTTTTGATAATTTCTTCTCCTTTATTTTTATCAATAACTCTTTCCTGGTATGTAGCAATAACATTACCCTTTTCTGTTGATACAGTTACTTTAGGAACAAAATATGGCTGTGGCCTAAACCCTTTGTTTTCCATAAACCTCTTAACAACCAGGAATAAAGTTGGAGTTTTAACTCTACCTATTCTTAGGAGAAAACCATTGTTTTTTGTCATTGCTATAGATGAATTAAATCCTAAATACCAATCTGCTATTTGTCTTAGCTTCCCACCAATATATAATCCATCTTTATCTCTTCCATCTATTAGATTATTAAAACCATTTTTAATTAC
Source organism: Chryseobacterium sp. FG46 (assembly GCF_057809135.1). Lineage (NCBI taxonomy): Bacteria > Pseudomonadati > Bacteroidota > Flavobacteriia > Flavobacteriales > Weeksellaceae > Chryseobacterium > Chryseobacterium sp. FG46. The sequence goes on from NZ_JBMDJJ010000034.1 coordinate 19,839, forward strand.
ATCAGAATTAACAGATGATATCCAAAGTCTTTTAAAAGGCTTTTTACATTTAGAATGTTCATAAATCAGTCTAAAAATAAGCTCACCCTCTCTCCCTGCATCGGTTGCACAAATAATCTCTGAACTTTCATTAAAAAGCTTTTTTATAATTTGATACTGTTTTTTAGCAGTACCCTCTTTATCTTCTTTAATCTTTAATGGGATTTCTGTTGGTAAAAATGGTAAATCGTCATTTTCAATTTTTCTTCCCAAAACTTCTTCCGGTGAAGACAGCATAACAAGATGGCCAAACGCCCAGGTTACCTGATATCCATTTCCCTCAAAATAACCATTTTTCCTTTCATTTGCTCCAATGGTTTCTGCTATAGACTTAGCAACACTGGGCTTTTCTGCAAGAACTACTTTCATATATAATTTTTGTCATTTTATTGTTTTAGAAAAAATGATAATAAAGCATGAATGCTTTATTATCATTTTGAATTAAATAGTTTTAAGGATTTAATTTTCTTTTATATCCTCTGTACTATCATCCGGATTATCCGGGACATTAGAATCTGTTGCAGAATCTTTGGTTTTATGCAGAACTAATTTATCTACATATTCCAGGGTTGTATATTGTGTTCCATTTTCAGATTCATATGAACTAGTATCACAATAATTACAAAATACAGTAACCCCCTCTCCTTTTTTCAAACGGTTGACAATTTCCGGATTTTCTTTGCTTTGAATCCAATAAACACATTTTTTGTATTCTGGATTTTTTTTGTTTGGGAAATTAATCGCTACAGTAAAATTAATTGGTGATCTTTCACCGTTTAATTGCTTGTAAGTTGCGTCTGCAACTAAATGTCCTGTTAATGTTAATGAATAAGCCATAATATTTTGTTTTAATGGTTGGTAATTATTAATATTAAATTTTTGGTCCTTTATATTTTTGTTTCATCTCTTCTTCTACCTTTGTAGTTTCAGTCTTTTTGATAAACTTATCAGCTATAAATGAATTTAATTCTTGATCGTAGTGAACTTTTACACTAAATGGTTTTTCATCTTTACTAATACCATCTATTATTAGTGATTTCCCTTGTGTGGCTATCATTTTTTGTTCTTCATTTAATTCTACTCCGAAGACCTTAGTAGGCATTTCTAATTCGGAATTTTTAAAATGCGGTTTTAATGTTAATTTTTTTTCTGTTTTTGAATACTCAGGTCTCATTTTAAATGAATATTCAACTTTCTTTCCCTCTTTATTACTCACTCCTGTAAAGACAGTATTTGTAAGTTCTCCTCTCATTAATCTAGTTAGATCACTTTTATTTAAATCTGAGAAATTTAGACCTGCTGGTTTAATTTTAAATAAAGCTTCAATTTCAGTCCTATCATATTTTTGTCCAGGAAAGAATTGATAAATCTCATCTTTATGAAAATTTTTCTCTAATCCCTCTAGACTTTTAAGCACAACTCTATCATCATTTATATTAACAATCTGACCTTTAAAGTAATCATCTTGATTGTTAACAATAGCTAGTTTCCCAATTTCTAATTCTGCTGAATTATTTTTTTTTTCGTTAATATCCCTTGATACTGTAGGAACCAGATGAGAAAATTGAGTTTCCAAATCTTTTTTTAGAGTACGTATACCATCTATTTCCCTATCTCCATCAATTGGAAGATCAATTTCTGAAACACCTAATCTATTAAGTTCGTTCATAGCGTTTTTATATGCTATATCAAAATTTTCACTCTCAATATTATATGATGCAACATGTTTATTATATAATTCTTCATCACCTAAGACTTCTAAATCATAATCTCTTACATCAGGCTCTACAGCAGGGGAAACTATCACCGTATAAAAATCTAAAACCGCTTCAAAAACTTCTTTATTATTCTGAGTTTCAATGCAGAAATCAAGCACTTTTTGCCCTGCTTCATGATTGAAATTCCACATTGGCTCTGGGTTTTCTTCATTTTGATAATAAGCATTAAGTACTTGAATTAATTCTTCTTTACCTTTAGGATTTTCTGTATTTTCCATATTATGAGATTTAAGTTTTTCTTTATTTGAATCCATGAAAAGATTTTTCTGCTCCCCTGGAAGATCCTGAATTTTTTGTTGAAGTTCTAACTGTTCTTTAATACTTATTGGTCTAAGAAAATAGGGATTTGCATCCATCCCATACTCTAAAGTATAACCTTTCTCTTCACAGTCTCTCTTAAACTGCTCACACATAGTGAAAAGTTCCCCATCATGCCCATCTTCTAAAGCTTTAGACCAATATTCAACAGTTTTTTTCAGTTCAGTAGGAATTAATTCTATATTATTAAATAAATCTATAGATTCAAAGAATTCATTTTTTTCTTCCAATTCTTTTTGATAAGCAGCATAATAAGTACGATAATAATGAGCATGCTTTTCATCAATTCCTGTATTCGTTAATCCGTCACTTAATTCTGTACGTTTAGACAATTCTCTTTCCCATTTTTTTTGCTCTGCCCAAAGTTCATCTGTTCCTATTGGAACTTTATAAAACCTCTTAAGTTCTATTATATTACCTGACAATGCAGCAGGATATACATTACCTATAATCTCTTTTCCTTTTTCATTAGTAATTGTAAAATGCAATTTTTTCTTATCGCTTTGTTTAAAATCTAACCCCTCCTCTTTCACTTTATCTATATACGTTTCTAATGAGTTTGGATTATCTACTCCTGAAGCATCAAAAATTAAATCATCTACTTTCTTTAAAAGCTCGGGATCCCTCAGTATTGTTTCGTGAGTAAAACCACCAATGTTAGAATCCAGTTCATTTCTTAATGCATTTAGGTAGCTTTCGGTAGAAGTATATTCCATTACCTCTACAATTTTCCCATTAGGTCCATAGAAAGAAATATTTCCTATAATTCCTTTATCACTATTGGTACTAGCTAAAACAGCTAGTTCTTTTAACTGTAGTTCAATATTCTCGAATGTTCCAGAAATTCTTAAGTGATCAGTTTGATCATTATTCGAGTTTGCAACATGTGCGGTTAAATTAAAATTTTCCATGTTAATAATATTTATGATTTGTGTATATATTAAAATATAAATAAATTAATATTTATATATCTTTTATATTTTAATTCCTGATGAACCTTTGTCTATGATAGTTGTTGTAGCTGTAAATTGCTTTGTATATCCCTCTTTCAAACTCTTTGCATAATTCTCTCCTTTATTAGAATTATATAAAATATCATTTAATTGAGGATCATACTTCATATCTGTTTTAAATTGCAAATTGCCATCTTTATCGACAACTTCAAATAAAATTATTTTTTGGTCAAGCAGATCTTTCTTTTGATCTTCATTTAGTTTTTGATTTTTATATGTGAATTCATCTAAGTTAAAATCCTGCTTTTTATAAACTGGTTTTAAAACTGCCTTTTTATTTTCATCATATTTAACGCATAGTTTAAAGTCATGCTGTTCAGACTTTTTAAAACCATTTTGATCGTCTTTAATAACTGTTGAAGTTATTAGCTGGGAGAAATCCCCCTTAAGTAAATTTAACTTGCTCTCGTTAGAAAGTTCCTCAAATTTTAACTGAATATTACTCTTTTCAAAAGCAGCAATAATTTCAGTATGTGTAAACTTCTGACCTTTGAATAATTTTACACTTTTATCTTCTGTAGTGATTTTTTCTTTTTCTCCAACTTGGATCTTCAAAATACCATCATTGTTTTCTAATACTCTTCCTTTATAAAAACGTCCATTATCTTCAAAAGAAATAATATCTTTTACATTAATTTTTTCTAAGTGAAAACTTAATTTGTTTTCAACATCAGTTGTCCCAATTCCGTTGAGTTTAATCTCTTGTTTTTTTGTTTCTACAAATTCTGATACAATATTTGATATGCTTATATCTTTATTATCTTCATACTTTTTTATAAGCCCGATTATATCTTCATCAGTTAATTCTCCATGCTTAAACTTATGGGAAAAATCATCAATAAACTTCAGATCTTCCATTTTCTTTTCATCATTAATAACATTAATCATTGCATTCATTCTTTGTTGTAATGATTTGCTCTCATCCTCCAATATAGGCTGAAACATCTTGTATACAGCAGATGAAATCTTTTTCATTTTAAAGCTTTCAGACTTTTTAATACAAACAAAAATTTCGTTAAAGCAGTCTTCAAAAGTTGCATTTCTTCCAGCTCCTTTTAGAATGCTTTGAGTCTCGCGTAAAGAGTCATCAAATAGTTTTTTTAAAGAAAAATTATTTTGGGTTAAAGCTTTTTCTACTTTAGGAGATATAATATCTTTTATTTTTGAGCCAATTTCTAGTTCTGGATTTACCTCTTCTTTCTTTATTAAATCTTTCCAAACTTGCATTCCCTGCTCCTGGGGTAATGATTTTATAATTTTTTCGGTTGGAATTAAAATTGATTCTTGGTTTCTAAGCAATTTTAACAAGTCTGTATTTTCATTATCGGTCTTAAAAAAAGGGATAATGCTAGAGAAGTTTTTTCCAGAATAATCAATCTGCTCTCTTACAATTCCAAAAACTTCACTTCCCTCCTGCATAAAAGAAATAAAATCATATCTTTCTTTCTGCTCAGGATCCTTTAGCAATAGTTCAATTTGAGACCTTAAAATCAATTCTTTATCAGAGTTAATTTTTTGCGCCTTTTTATCGTCAATTAATCTTCTGTTTAGATCAATAACTTTTTCTATCAATGCCAGTCTTTCACCAGGTGACTTTGCAATTTCAGTAAAATTAATTTCCCCACCCTCTTCGTCTGAAAATCCATTAAAGGCATTATCTTCAATGAAATATTCCTGAATTACACCCATGAATGGTGAATAATTTTCTTCTATATCCTCTATTGATAATTCATTAGACGAAAAAATTTCTAACCAGTCTTTTAGACTTAATAAATTTAAATCTTCAATTTCTTGTAGTTTTTCTTTTAAGTTACTCATAATAAATTTTTTACAGTATCAAATATATGAAATAATTATGTATTCAAATATTCTAACCGTCATTATTTCATATTTAAATTTTGTTTTTTTGACCTTTTACTGTTTTTTTTATTTCAGGTTTCTTGTCAAACAATGTCAATAACTGGTCTACCGTTTTATTAAGCTTCTCACTTAAAGATTCTGTTTTATTATCTTCATTATTGATATTAGTTTTCTCATCATTTCTAAGGTATTGCTGAAACTTCCAAACTTTACTTTTATAATCCTTAGCATGTACTAAACTTGAGACTTCCGAAAAATCAATTTTGTTTAATTGAATTTTAACAGGTTCTGAGTACTCAATATCTTTAGGATTTTTATTTAAATAATGATTAAAGCGTAATTTTCCTCCTTGAACATCCGGAATCATTCCATTTAGAGCCATAAACATTATATAGTGCTGTGGATTAATTTCTTTAGTTTTCTCAGGATACAATTCTTTATATTTTTTCTCTAATACAAAAACTAATGTTGCATTATGATACTTGTAATCTCTAACTGTTTTCTCGGAGAACTTTTCTTTAACATTTCCATAACTCAATGATCTAGCGATATCAGATGGTTTAATAAATAACCCCTCTCTTTTATCATAAAATCTATATGCTGCAGGTATTCCATTCTTTAGAGTAAATGACACCTCAATATCTATCTTATTCATTTCTGCGATAAATATATCATGTGTTATTGTTTTGTATTTTGAAAAAATACGATTCTCTATAAAATCTTTTATCTCCCCCTCTCTTTTTTTCCGGAATTTTAAATTTCTTAAAAAAACTTTATCTAGTTTTTTTTGTCCTGGATTAGAATAAAGTGCTGAACTATTTAATGGAAGATCCCCAATTCCTTTGGCTTTATATTTAATGCCAATTTTTATTACATTATTTTTATCTATGTAATTATTAGAAATCACTTCTAACCCAACTCTATTTAACTGATCATTATATTCTTCCATTGTCGTTGGATGAAAATGTTTCAATATATAATCAACAGCATATGAATATCTTTTCCTCTTATCTAATGTATCTTCAATAGCACCATCAACAAGTATATTATCAGGAATTGTTATAATCTTATTTTTTAAGCTACTCACCACCTTTAGTTCATATTTTTCCTCCAAAGTCCTTGTTATTTTTTGAGATCTTAAGAACAAATTAGAATCATTTATAATAGTTTTTCCTGAAATAATTTTTGGAGTTACGATATGAATATGTGGTTGAAAAGAATCAAAATGTCTATATATAATAAGAGGATGATCCTCAGGAAATCCAAGCTCTTTAAGATATTCTTTAGATATATTTGATAATAAATCATTATCAATTTTCTTTAAATCTTCAACCGGAAAATTTAAAGAAATATGCATGTTTTTGTCTTTTCTTTTGCTCTCTCGTGTATGAACTACAAAGTGAGAAATCACGCTTTCTTTTGAAGCATCAGAATCAAAACCGTTGTAAAATATTCTCTCCGCTTCACCCTTTTCTACTTTCTTTTCATTGTATTCTATCAATGGTTTAACCGTTTCTGTATGTGAAATATTTGCAATCAAAACCTTTAATCTTTATTGTTAATTGATGAAATTACGAGTTCAAAATGAGAATTAATTGCCTTGATCTGATTCTTCAAACTGTAAATACCAGCCTCATCAATTGCACCATATGTATTAATATTTTTTGAAATTTGATTAATATTAATACCAATTTTATTTATTTCGAAAAGATATTTATTAAAATCAACAGCATGAAATGTGCTGCTTTTATTTGACAAAAGTAAAGTTCTCACTCCATCGGAAATAGTAACACCAACAGGAATTTTTTTTAATAGTAGATTATATTCCTCTTCAGTTAACCTACAATCAATCCGTTTATTTCTAAGCAGTTTTTCTTCAATAACTTTAGGTCTTCCTCCTTTATTTTTCATAAAAAAATCAATATTTACAATACAAAATATGCGACTGGAACGAGCATATTATTCAACTTGTCTCGCAGAGCAAGGAGGTTTTTGTCCGACAAAAACACACCTTGCTATGTTTAAACACAAAAGTACTAAAAAATATATAAATATCTTTAGACATTTATTAAATTTTTAAATCTGATAAAGCAAAAATAAATTTAGATATTTAGATATAAATATCTTTTAAGTAAATAAAACAACTATTCTAAAACATTAATACATAAAGATATTAATATCTGCAGGATATTATATAAATGACTAAATAAAGATATTAATGTCTAAAGAAATTAATATCTGTTTGAACAAAACTAAAAGAATTAAATATCTTTATATCTATATATATAAAGATATGTATATATTAATTTATTAAATTATTTATTTATTTATATATTAATGTTTGAATGTCTAAATATTTTTATATATTTGTATATAAAATCACTTGTATCTTAATATCTAAATATTTTAATATATAAGTATCTTTATATCTTAACACCAAAAATGCATATATTATGGATAGAGCTATTTTTTTAATGTTCCATCTTACAGTTAAAATTATCTTTAACTGTATCGCAATTTTTATTAATCTCTGCATTGCAATTTTTAAAGTAATTTTTAAACATAAATAAAATGAATAAACTAGGCAAAATTGTTGCTTTTAGCTCACAAAAAGGTGGTTCTGGTAAAACTACATCAACAACATTCGCTGCTACATACATTAATTATTATTATGATAAAAAAGTATGTGCTGTAGATCTTGATATTCAAAAATCACTCTCTAATAAAAGGAGAGATGAAATTAAGCACATCCAGAGCCTTGCTGAACTAGATGGAGAAATGTTACTTCCACAAAGAAAAGAAGCAAAAGTTTTAAAAAAACTAGATGAAGAGGGAAAAGAACTTTATCCAATATATACATATTCATTCAAAGATGATAATGTGATTGAAAAAATTTTAGATCTCCAAACTAAGTATGATATTATATTCATAGATTTTCCTGGAACCCTTGATTTTAAAGAAATTTCTTTTATACTCCTTATTTTAGATTACATTTTTATACCATTTTATGCCGAAGAGAAAAATTTTAAAAGTGGTTTTGATTTTGAAAAGGTTTTGAGAGGAATTAAAAATCATCAAAAGGAAAATCCTAATTCTTCCAGATTAAAGGATTATTATGCATATTTTTTTATGTACAGTGAAACAACCTCTAAAGTAGTTTGGGATTTTATTCAAAAAGTCTTAGATAGTAGAGGGGTTAAAAAATTAGACAATCATATTTATGAAAATAAAAAGCTGGAAATGGACGTTTCTACAATAAAATTAGTGACAGGTGTACCAAGGGCGAAAAGTCCAATTCCATTTGTTGAAGAGATAATGTCAATATTATTTCCAGAAGAGTATTCAAATAATAATTAAAACAAACTATATTTATGTCAAACGGCAAACCTAAAGGCAAAGGAAACCACAGTTATTTAAATAGTCTTTCTTCATCACTTGTAGATGAGACTGAAAATATAATTGAAAAGAAATCTTCTGAAATAGAGGATATTATAAATGTGCCTACAGCAGCTAGTGATAGTGTTGAAAATTTGGAAGATTCTAAAAATAATTCAGCAGAAAATAATTCTCAAAAAGCTGAAGATGCTAAGGTAAATTCCAATATATCCAATAAATATAAATCTAGAAATAGATCCGCAGAACAGTCACCTAAAAAAGAAATTAAGGTTAAACCAGATCCTCTGATAAAATTTACTGCTCCTGTAAAAAAAGTACTGCAGAAAAACAGCGAACTTGAATATGGAGATACAACGAATACAAAGGTCTCAAATGAGGCCAATCGTTATCTTAAAATTATGTCCTTGGCTTCAGATGTTGCTGGTTATAAAATAGCAAGTTCTTTAATTGTTGATTTTTATAATAAACATAAAGACGAATTTAATATATAAAATATGCTGGCCGTCATATTAGTCATAATAGGGTTGACTCTAATAGGAACCTTTTTCTTTATAAAAAGTCATTTAAATAAAGGAGAAAAAAAACAAGAGGTCCCAAATTTGCAGAGAGAAAAAAAAGAAGAAAAACCCTTAGAAAAAATTGATAACAATAATCAAACCTTTGATATTAGAAATAATCAAAGTATTGAGATAGATAGTTCATCAACTGCGATAAAAAAAATTATCCGGAAATATAAAAACATCAATTCATTACAAGTAGAAGAAGTTACTACTGAACAGGATGAAAAAAAACCAAATGAATTTGATAAAATCAATATTACTGGATCCGCTATCGAAGATGATGATGAATCAATGGATTTTGAAAGTATTAACGAAGAAATGGATAAGTTTCCTGATTTACAGGAACTGTCTTTTGTAAAAGAGGTGGAAGAAACTCCTGGCCAGGAATTGTTTAAAATTATTGATACTAGTTTGCATGAAAAAGTAACAAATCAATTAGAGCGATTGGTATCTGGTGATGAAGATGATGACCTACTAGATGAATTTAATAAATTCAAAACTGCTAATTCTTATGCTGAGAATACTAATAGTTTATTTGATGAACTAGATGATGAAGAGATCAATATATCTGAGCCTAATAAGGTTACTTCAACAATCAAAGAAATAAATACAGACCAAAAAGATGAAATAATTACGGATGAAAGAGAAAAAACTAGTATTTTTACCGAAAAAATAATTTCACCCAAAGAAATAGTAGATAATCATTTAGATTTCAATATGGAATTTGATGAACTTGTTGAAAATGAAGACTAAAATTTTAAATTAAATATAACATGAAAAAAAATCTTAAGTACCAAAAAACATTAAGAATAGCAAAAGGTGTTTTTATTGTAGCATTAGTATTAGCTCCTGGGCTACTTTTTGCAGATGTAAATGGAGAAATTTCAAAATGGACCCAAAATGCTCGAAGAATTGCAAAATCAATCATTGGTCTAGCTGCAATTGGTGGTGGAGTAATAGTATATCAAAAAATGCAGGCAGATGATGGTTCATCAGGAAAGAAAGCTCTAATGAGTTATATTGGAGCTCTAGTATTTGCGGCATTATTATTTGTTTTGATTGATGAGATTATTAAATAATGAAAAATTTTCCAGTTTTAAAAAATATAGGGAAAGAGCCAAACTATTTTGGCTTAAGTCTTAAGTCTTTTATGCTGCTCATTATTGAAATTATTATTACAATAATATTTACTAGGGGATTTATTACTCTGTTAATATTTCTCCCTATAATCTTGGTTACATATTTTGGCCTAAGTGCAATGGAAAAAAAACATGGAAATGATTTTTTATCTAAATTCTTGAAGAAATATTTTGAAAACTTCAATGGCACAAAAATTAGTATTTCTGAGATAAAGGAAGCGCTTAAAAAATAAAAAACACAAAATTCTTTAAAACAACTTTCCAAGTAAAAATATAGAGTTTTTGAAATTTGATATTTTTTTGAGACAACCAACATTTCACATAATGGTGAATTAAATATTTAATTTAATATTAAAAAGTAAGCCGTGACTAAAAATCCAAAAAAGAATGACCATTTTCCGCAGTTTAATAAAACTGCGGCAATTGATGGAAATGTAGTTAAAAATAGATCAAAGGATATAGCAGTCTGTTATCGAATCCATTTACCTGAAATTTTTACAATGGGTGAACCTGAATTTGATCTTATCCATAGCGATTTCCTAAAAGCGTTAATGGTTTTACCAGAGGGGACTATTGTACATAAGAAAGATATCTTTAAGCAAAAAATATACAATTCAGAAAATCTTGCTAAAGAAACTTATCTTCAAAAAAGTACTGCAGAGCATTTTAAAGGTCGTATTTATATGAATCACGACTGTATTATTTCCTTTATTAAACCGGAACTTACTACATTAAGACGGAATTATGATAGGCTAAGTATTCTTTCTAAGAGAAATACTGTTGCTAGTCTTGAAGAGATAGAAGCATTTATGAATCATGTAGAACATGCGGTTAGTGTTATCAATGCATCTACTATTCTAAAGTGTGAAGCTATTACATCTGAGGAGATTTATGAAATAATAGTAGATGAATATACATTATTCAAGGATGAAATAGGAGATTATGTATCCTCTGATGAAGATTTAAGGATAGGGGATAGCTATGTAAAAATCTTTTCTTTAAGAGAAGATGGCCAACAACCGGATGGAACTCTTAACAACTGTGTTCTTGATAGAGATAGATCTGTTGACCAATCTCAATTTTTTCGTTCCTACTGTTATCCTTTAGCCTTGGATTTCAAACAAGATCATATCTATAATCAATTTATTTTTATTGAAGATCAGGCTAAAGTTAAAAAGGATTTAGAACTTAATAATAAAAGACTTAGCAGCACCAGGTTATTAAGCAGAAAAAATAAGACACTAGCCGATCAAAATAATTTTTTCCTGGATAGGGTTGAGCAAGATAATGTAAAAATTGTTAGAATGCATACTAATCTTGTCTTCTGGGCTGATTCTAAAGAGGATTTGAAAAAGATCACAAATAAAGTTACAGGGTATTATTCCAAAATGGGTATAAGACCTTATAATAATTCTTATTTTGATAGAGATTATATATATCTGGCAAATCATTTAGGAAATGGAGCCTTGCTTCCAGTGGAAGAAACATTTCTAAGTTATTTAGATATTTCTCTTTGCTATTTGACAACAGAAACAAATTACAAATCGGATGAATCAGGTACTCTTTTCAATGACAGATTATCAAATATTCCATTATATGTAGATACATTTCACAAGCCTTATGAATCTAAGGAAATATTAAATAGAAATTACATTATTGTAGCGCCATCCGGAGGGGGTAAATCATTTCTTTCCAAAAGCAGATTAAGACAAAATATAGAAAATCCCAAAAATCAAACGGTAGTTCTCAACGTAGGAGGAGATGATAAATTATGTAGAATGTACCCAGATGATACTCTTTATTTTGAATATAAAAAGGGAAGACCATTGGATTTAAATCCATTCTGGGTATTTGATAAAAAAATTGATACTGGTAAAGTAGAATTTTTGATAGACTTCATAGGTCTTATTTGGCTTACTGATAAAGACCTTTCAAATGACCAAAGATCTGCTTTGGAAAAAATTATCATGAAATTTTATGATGCTAAAGAACTTCCCCCAACAGAAGAGTTCCATCCAGAAACAAAAAATAAAATTGAAGAGGAGGAAGACAAAACCTATCTGGTTAGAAATACAGATAACAATTCTTTACCTCGTTTTTACGAATATATAAGAGAAAATGCTGAGTCTATCAAGACAGAAACATTTAATCTTTTTGAAATTGATTCTTTAGTATTAAACTTAGAAAAGTATGCGGATGGTTTATATTCAAACCTATTTACTAATGGAGAACCAAAAGTTTTTGAGAATAAGAAATACGTAGAATTCGAGCTAGACAACATCAAAGATCATCCTATTCTCTTTCCGATTTTCGGAATGATTATTTCAGATCTGATTTTTAACACAATGTGGAAAAAAGATGATTCCGAAAAGGAATTCTTTGTAGATGAAGCTTGGAAAGTATTAGAAAAGAAAGGAATGGTCTCTCTTCTAAAATATCTTTATAAAACAATTAGAAAGTTTGATGGATCTGTTGGTATAGCAATACAGCAAATTACTGACTTATTTGCATTAGGCTTAACAAATGAAAAAGCTATTCTGGGTAATACCGCAATTAAATACATATTAGATCACAGGGAAGTTTTGGGTGACGTTCCGATTTTAAAAGAAAAGCTTTCTATGTCAACTGCTGATATAAGCCAACTTTTATCAATAAAAAATAATACAAAACCTACTGCATCTGACCCTTTGGCCTATACTGAGTTTTTGTTAGCTAAAGGAAGTCGAAACGCAAAGATTATGAGGCTAGAAGTATCTAAACCTTGCTTAGCAATTTATGAAAGTGATAAAGCAAAATTAAAGACCTTTAATATGCTTTATGATCATCATAGAAAAGAAATGATACCTACTATAGAAAGTTATATTGATGTAGAAATTAATAAAACTAAAATTATTACAGAAATATGTGTTTAACCGTAATTATTTCACATTAATTTATTATATTTGTTTAACAATAAATCCACGCAAAATGAAAAAACTATTTCTTATAATATTTACGTCCGTTTGCAGTTCAGTTTATTCACAATGGGTAGTTGAAGATCCTGGAGTTGCAGGTTTACTTACTGCGTTAAATCAGGAGCAGGCCATATCAAATTCAAAGACAATTGCACAAGCTGCCAGTACTGTAAAACAGTTACAAAGCCAGGGAAAATGGATAAAAGAGACTGTAGAAAAAGTAGATAATGCTATTAAAACATTGAATGTAATAACAGATATTCAGAAAAATGCTGTTGGTGTAGTATCAGATTACCGAAATACATCTAACGCCTTACAGTCATATAAACAACTTAATCCTGTATATGTACAGAATGCTCTTAATAGATTAGCTAATATCGTTAGTAATAATCAAAAGACAGTAAACTTTTTTTCAAGTGTAATGAAATCTGATTTTTTAAAGCTTTCATCTTATGAAAGAATAAAATTACTAAACGAAATAAATGCAAAATTAAATAGCCTAAGAGGAGGAATATACAGTATTGGTGCTGAAGCATATGATAAGAATGCAACAATGGTGGTAAAAAAATCAATCTATGGAACACCTGTTCTTAAATAAATTAATATGTTAACTCTACTTACATCTTATGGAATTGAAAACATTGAGGTTTCAACCATAGTAAATAAAATCTTTCAATCTGGAGGATTAGGAAAAATAATGGTAGGCATGAAAGCGCTTGGAACTTTAGCTCTTCTTTTTTATTTTGTTCCAAAAATTGGAAAGATTTTTTCAGGTAAAGAACAGATTACACCAGATCTTCTAGGACCACCTTTAATATATGCAGCACTATTATTAAGCTGGACAGAAATAAATAGTCAATTAGACAGTGGTTTACTTGCTATTCAAAAAGAATTTCAGGCAGCTACTCCCAAAGATAGTCGAAGTACAGAAGCATATAGAGATATTATAGCAAAATGGTCTCTTATTCCCTCCAGTGGAGTTGAGGAGCCTATAGCCCCTGCAGCTGCTGATCAGGAATCTTCTTTTTTTGATTTTTCAAAAATAAAAGAGAAAGTAACAACTATTGTTAATATCATGAACAATCCTGAAATATTAATTCTGAAAATAACAATGTTCTGTACACATGTATTTAATACTGTGATAATAATGTTGTTTAATGCGTTTTCTTATATCTGGCTTAACCTATTAAGGATTGGAGGGATAGTAGCCCTAGCATTATACTTCTTCCCTACATTTAAAGGAACATTCACCAATTGGTTAAGAACATATATATCAGTTTATTTATGGATTCCTATTGGTTCAATTATGATCTATGTTTCAGATCAAATATTTCTTGAAATTGCAAATAAAGTAGGAGATGTTCAGTTGCCAAATGTTCAAATAATGATGGCTCCAGATCCTGACACAATAATGAAGATGACATTTCTTGTGATATCAGCATTAGCAACAACAATTTTAAAATTAGTTTTACTCTCTAAAGTACCATCTGTAATAGGATACTGGCTAGGAGGTGGCAATACAGGGGATATGTTTTCTTCAGCACCTACAATGGTTATGATGACTACAAGTGCTGTAGGTTCTGCAGCAAGTTCAGCAGGGCAAGCAGCAACGGGAGCATTAACAGGAGGAGCTGGCGCAGCTGCAGGAGGAGCATCAGGAGCAGGAGGAATAGCTAGTAAAGCAGGAGAATCATTAAAAGGATAAATTAAAAATGGAAAAAAATAAATTAGAAACTATTAGGGCATATTTTCAGCAAGCAGATGAATCTTCAAATAAGTTAAGAAAAATAATGTTATTTGTGATTGTCTTCTCTTTATTAACGGTTCTATTAAGTGTAGGATGCTTATTTTACTTCTACTCCCTCGCAACTTCTAATATTTATGTTATGGACAAAGGAGGTAGTATAGCCACCGCATTTAAACAAGATATAGAGGGTCAAAAAGAGGTAGAAATTGACAATAATATTAGAATTGTCTATAATACATTCTTCACTTATAACTCTACAAATTACAGAAGCCAGGTGAATAAAGGATTAAATATAATGGGAGAAAAAGGAAGACTATTATTCCAGACTTATAAAGAAGCTCAGTGGTATAATAATGTAGTTCAAAATAATCTTGATATTTCTTCTGTTGTAGATTCAGTTAAAATTAATTCTCATGAAATTCCATACCAGTTTAAAGCATATGGCCGTCAATTTATCAGAAGATTTAATATAGTTGAAGTTAGAAGATTGTGGACCCAAGGTGAAATGTATGATGTTCCCAGGGTAATGCAAACTAACCCACATGGATTAGAAGTAAATCTGACAATTACGGATAATAGAACTATTAAATCTGATTCTATTATTAATAGACAGAATAATTTACAAAACCAAAATACTCAACAAAATGGCAATTAACTTTCAAGAATTAATAAAGGACAAAAAAGTAAAAAGTGCTTTGGTTATTTGTATTGCAATTATTGCTTCATCAATTTTACTATATATCATGTTTGCTCCTGAGAGTGAAAGTGATGCAAGAAACGACAAGGAAGTAATGGTGGGAGATGATGCATCAAGGTTAAACTTTGAAGTTCCAACAACAAAAGATAGTACATTAGAAAATGGAACCAAGATTGATGCTTTTGAAAAAAAATTCTCTGATTCAGTTACATACGCTCGTAAAACTGAAGATGCTTTAAATTTTAATACGAGTACTAATACAACAACATCAAATAGTACAGAAGCTGGATTTAGTGATGCTGATTTTGAGAAAATGAGAAAAAGCTCTCTATCGAATTCAAGTATATCTAAACCAAGTAATTCACATAGCACCTATGGAAATTCTTCAATGTGGGGAGACGATATACCAAGTGGTTCTAATGTAGGCTATAGTGATTTGGGAAATGTAATTACGAAACCACAGGGAACAAAAAGAAAACCTGTTTCACAGCCTACCTATAAAAATACAGAGGTTGCTGATGATATCAATTTTGAAACTCAATTTAATACTCCATCTTATACAAATACTACTAAACCTGAAATAACTGCTAAAACGGCAAAACCTATAAGAGCTAAACTAATATCATCCGGTTATGCAACAAGTGGAAGAAGCTTATCATTTGTTCTCCTGGATCCCATAACAATCAATGGAGAACAGACTAAAAGAGGGCAAGTAATAACTGGAAGCACGATTGTGGATGATAATCGAGTGATTGTAAGATTTGTTTCATTGAAAGTGAATAACAAAAATCTACCAATTACCGCAAAGTTAGTAGGCTATGATGGAGGTGAGGGCTTGCCAGTCAGAGGAAATAATAATGGAAATGGAGCTGGAGATGTAATTAGAGATGAAGCACAAAGTCAAGTCTCAAGAATTCCAGTTGTAGGAGGAATAATTGGAAGAGCAACTAGCTCAGGCAATAGAAAGAATGAAGATAAAATCCAACTAACAAGCAATATAGAATGTACAATAATGTTTTATCAATAATTTAAAATAATATAATATGAAAAAGAATTTAGTTTTCGCTTTTCTTCTTATTAGTTTTTTAGGTTTTTCACAAACAAAGAAGAAAGTTCATAGAAAAAAACCTGTTAAGAAAAGTTATGTAAAAAAGCCAGTTACAAAACAAAATTTGGATACTGCTGAAGTTAAGAAAGAAGATACAGTTCAAGCTGTAGCAGTAGAGGAGCCAAAACCGATTGAAATTTCTCCTAAAGTGGAAGAAACTGTAGTAAAAGAAGAGAAGCCAAAATATGAACTTACTGCAGAGAAGCTTTTAAGTTCAAAAGGTTGGATAAACAACAGAAACTCTACACTTGTAAATGGGATTGAAGGATTTGTGAAAGGAATTTATTCAGGTGCGGGTAAAATATATGTTCTTCTAGAAGTAGATAACCGTTCTAATATCAATTATGATATTGAAAGTGCAATTTTCATTACTGCTCCAGTAGAAAGAAATGGAAAGTTAATTGATACAGAAGAAAAAACATTTATGCCAATCTTTTCAAATCAGCCAGAAAGCTTTAACAAGAAATCAAAACAAAAATTAGTTTATGTTTTCGACAAATTTACAATTGCAGGAAATAAGACTTTACATTTTGTAATGAACGAAATAGATGGAGAACGTTCTCTTACATTAGAAATTAAACCAAAATGGATTTTACAAGCCGATAGTACAAAATAAAAATATGATGAATACAAGATTATTAGTAGTATGTATGCTGTTATTCAGCATTATTTCACAAGCACAGGGAAGACGAAAAAATCAAAGCGCTATACATGCTGAGTATGGTTATATGTTAAATTCAGATTCCCTTAAAAAAGGAGGGTATATGGCAAAAATAGGATACATGAAAGTTATTGGTGACAAAGGCTTTATTGGAAAAGTAGAGGCTTTCTATCAAGATTATAAAGTTGACTATATTGATCGTCAGGTTTTACCATATCAAAAATATGGATTAAATGTCAATGCGGGTTATTCATATGAGGGACTATATCCAGTTATGTTAAACGGATTTATTGGAGTTTATGGAGCATATGAAAATGCAAATAAAGGAAATCAAAAAGATCCTCTATACAATGCCGAAATTCCATATAATGTAAAAGGATTTGTTTATGGTATATCAGGATCAGCAGAAGCTGAAATCTATTTAATTCGTAGGATGTCTTTACTTCTAAATTACTCGCAGTTTTATGATTTGAAATCAAAATTTTCTAAATCGAATTATGCACTATTCGGAGGTTTAAGATTCTATATTAACTAAAATTTTATGGAAATAACAACAAATAAAAAAATTACATATATGAAAAAATTCATTTATTTAGTACTTACAATATTTTGCTTAAGTCTAACATTCAATTCTTGCCAAGAAGATGGTGATTGGGAGAATGGCGCTCAGTTCGGATTTACTATTGAACGTGATAATAATTTCATCGAAAAAGGTGTTGGAGAAACTAACCAGCTCAAATTCAATATTAAACCATCATATAATTTTGATCAAATCCAGACTAGTTTTAAATTCACTACGAATTTAAACGGGGTTTTGAAATTAAATGGACAAGTCCTAACAGCTAACCAAGAATATCAGTTTACAAATAAAAATAATATTTTTGAGTATACAGGTAATATTGCTGGTGACCACAGTATCAAAATAATGGTGAAAAATTCTAAAGGCTTTACAAAAGATGAAGAATTTGAATTAAAATATGGGATTTCAGAATTTACTCATACTTATACTGGAGGAACTGCGGACATCTATCAAAGTGATGCAACACCATATATTATGAAAATAGTTCCATCAGCAGGCCAACCAACTACCGGATATGAGATTAAATTTAATAGTTATAATGGAGATATCAAATTAAATGGAGTAGCTGCTCAAACTGGACAATACTACCCACTACCTAATATTAATAATTTTACAGTTACATTGTCAACAAACCAAGTTGGAGCTGGTGCATTAGATTATGATATTAAAAATGCAACTGTGGCAAAAAACTATAATATTCAACAAAATGTTATAGCACGGAAAATAGTTGTAGAGTCAATGAATATTAATTCATTAAATGTAATTCCAAATACTCAGATGAGCTTAATAGGAATCGTTAAAAAAACTCCAGTAACTCCTAATACATCTGTAAAATATAAAACATGGATTAGTGCCTCTTCAAACAACAATACAAATGGAATTCAAAACACTAATAATGTTTATACAACATATGCTTTGGGAGCTAACGGAGCATTCAATTTAAATTTCAATGCAGTTGAAGTAGGAACCTATACGTACAATATTCAGTTTCAAGATGAATATGGCAATGAAAGTGATGTTAAATCATTTAATATTACTGTAGAAGCTCAACTTCAATTTGTAGGTGGAGCAGGTGCAGAAATTGGCGTGTATGCAATAATCGGAGTTGGAAGTGCTAGCGTGTATCATAAAACCTTTAACAGAACTTTTAAAGTAGTATCAGGAGGAAGTACCACTATTACTAAGATGAAGTACACAATAGATTTAGATATTGTTAATGGTAGTGGAAATGTTATTACACACTGGCAGAGAGTTTTAAATGAGAATGTAGCCAATGGAACAAATATATATGAAGTTCAGGGGCAAGGTTTACCAATATCAGAGGTCTTGATGGCTAGTAATCTTCCAAGTGGAATGAACTTTAGCAATATTGTGATTAAAATGGAAGCTACTAATTCTAATAATGTAACTACAGAAAAAACAGTTACTGGAACTTTTGTTCTTTTATAAAAGGTAATATTTTGTTTTAATTAAAATTAATTGTATTTTTGAGTAAATTAATTTTTTAATATACTTTTTAGTATTTTACAAATCTTAATTTAAATTTACTACATAAGTCCGGCGAAAGTCGGACTTTTATTTTATCCAGTAATGGAATGTTTATAGTAAAAATTCCCTGCAGGTCTTCTGGTGTTGTTGTCGTTCCGGAAGCGCTCCGGTGGTTCCAAAATGGGTGAGCTGGCTATCCTCCGGAAAGGAATTCCCCCGGTGCTGTTCCTGGCTAAAAAGGGAGAGTGGAATTACGGAACCCGGCAGCTGATATCCTGGCTAAAAATTTCCCTGCAGATCTTCCAATGTTGTTGTCATTCCGGAAGCGCTCCGGTGGTTCCAAAATGGGTGAGCTGGCCATCCTCCGGAAAGGAATTCCCCCGGTGCTGTTCCTGGCTAAAAAGGGAGAGTGGAATTACGGAACCCGGCAGCTGATATCCTGGCTAAAAATTTCCCTGCAGATCTTCCAATGTTGTTGTCATTCCGGAAGCGCTCCGGTGGTTCCAAAATGGGTGAGCTGGCCATCCTCCGGAAAGGAATTCCCCCGGTGCTGTTCCTGGCTAAAAAGGGAGAGTGGAATTACGGAACCCGGCAGCTGATATCCTGGCTAAAAATTTCCCTGC
>NZ_JBMDJJ010000035.1:0-39264 GCF_057809135.1 Chryseobacterium sp. FG46
TGCAAAAGTCTTTAAAACATAAAAAATGGTCGGAAATTTCTTCCGACCATGACTGCCATTCAATGGGGCTCTTTTTTGTTGCAAAGCTATCGTAGAAGCATCCTGTCCTGATAACTTTTCGGAGTTATCCCTTCCAATTGCTTAAATACCCTTGTGAAATAATTGGTGTCAGAGAATCCTGTCTGAAAAGCGGTTTCCTTGATGCTGGTCTGGCTGGCTAACAATTCTTTGGCTCTGGTGATTCTTTCCTGCAAAATAAAATCATTAGGGGAAGTTCCCAGCTCATCTTTGAACATTTTAAAGAAATTCGACTTGCTTACATAAGCCAGTTTGGCGATACTGTCAATAGACAATTTCTGGTGCAGGTTTCTTTTAATATAATCCACCACAAAACCTATCCTTGATTTATTCTTAACAATATTCTTTTCTACCATTCCTCTTGCCTGGGTCTGCATTAATCTGATCAGCAGTTCTTTTAATGCAAAATCTGCCATGATATCCTTTTGAGAGTTATCATCCATGGCAATTCTCATGATATTGTTGGTGGCAGAAGCAAGCGCTTTATTATTAAACAGAAAGTACTCATCCAGCTGAATATTCCATTGCGAAGTCTCATCCACTTTAGGAAGATGATAATTCAGATAATTGAGAGAATCCTCAATAAAATCAGGATTGAGACTTAAAGAAATACACTGTGTAGGCGTTTCATCCGCTTCAGGAAAATCAATGACCATTGTTTCTCCCGGTGCTACCAGAATACTTTCCCCCGGATAGTAATCAAAATAACTGGTCTTCTTATCCAGTTTCATATGTTTTTTACCTCTCAGCATCGCTGTAAATGCAATGTTCTCGAAATGAAGCTTTACATCAAAAGCTGCTTTATGAGTCTCATAAATGCTGAATTCACAATTGTTTAGATTGAATTTCGTCTGGTTTTCAACAAGACTCAATAGTTGGTTTTCCTTACGTAATTCAGGAGTATTTAATAAAATCTTACTATTGTTATTCATTTCTAAATTTTTTTGAAAAAGGGGTAAATCAAATATAGAAAATTTGAGAGTACATTGCTGTTAATAAAATACTAAAATTAACCTCCTGCACTATTTTACACCTTTTTTATACGATTGTGCTATATTCTTTTGGGCTTCCCAGTGTAATTTGGCAGTATCGAAAAATAAAAACAACACTAATATGAGCACTATTACAGAACCAAGATCAACCACACTTTTACAGCGTCCCGAGTTTAAAAGCAGATATGATAATTATATTGATGGAAAATTCACTCCACCTGTTAAAGGACAATATTTTGACGTCGTTTCCCCGGTTGATGGAAAAAAATTTACTCAGGTAGCACACTCGTCCAAAGAAGATTTGGAGTTAGCGGTAGACGCAGCTGAAAAAGCATTTCAGACATGGAAGAATACTTCCCCCACAGAAAGAAGTATTATCCTGAATAAGATTGCAGACAAAATAGAACAGAATTTAGAATACCTTGCTACAGTAGAAACAATAGATAACGGAAAAGCCGTGAGAGAAACGCTGGCAGCAGATATGCCTTTAGCGATTGATCATTTCAGATACTTCGCCTCAGTGATCCGTGCTGATGAAGGATCGCATAACGAATTAGATAAAGATACTGTTTCCTTAATCGTTCACGAACCTCTTGGAGTCATTGCACAGATCATTCCATGGAACTTCCCGATCCTGATGGCAGTCTGGAAACTGGCTCCCGCATTGGCAGCAGGAAACTGTGTTGTACTAAAACCGGCAGAAAGCACTCCTGTTTCCATTATGGTTTTAATGGAATTGATTGGTGACCTTTTACCGGCAGGAGTTATTAATATTGTTAACGGATTCGGGGCAGAGCTGGGCAGAGCTTTGGTAACCAATCCGAAAGTAGCAAAAGCAGCATTTACAGGTTCTACCGCTACAGGAAGGCTGGTAATGCAATACGCTACAGAAAATATTATTCCGGTAACATTGGAACTGGGAGGAAAATCCCCTAACGTTTTCTTCAATTCTGTAATGGACGCAGATGATGAATTCTTAGACAAAGCAATTGAAGGGGCGGTTCTTTTTGCCCTTAATCAGGGAGAAATCTGTACATGTCCTTCAAGGCTTCTTGTTCAGGAAGATATTGCAGATGCCTTCATTGAAAGAGTCATCGAAAGGGTAAAAGCCATTAAAGTTGGAAATCCACTGGATAAAACCGTGATGATGGGAGCACAGGCTTCACAGATTCAGAAGGACAAAATCCTTTCTTACATTCAGTTGGGAATAGAAGAAGGAGCAGAAGTGCTTGTAGGAGGAGCAGTAAACCACTTGGGAGAAGATCTTGAAGGCGGATACTACATTCAGCCTACGATTTTCAAAGGAAACAACAGAATGAGAATTTTCCAGGAAGAAATTTTCGGACCGGTGCTGGCATTTACTACTTTCAAAGATGAAGAAGAAGCAGTGAAAATTGCCAATGATACCATCTACGGTCTTGGAGCAGGAGTATGGACCAGAGATGCCCACCAGCTGTACAATATCCCACGTCAGATTGAAGCAGGAAGAGTATGGGTGAACCAATATCACTCGTATCCGGCCGGAGCACCTTTCGGAGGATACAAACAATCAGGAATCGGAAGAGAAAATCATAAAATGATGCTGGACCATTACCGTCAAACCAAAAACATGCTGATTTCTTATAACAAGAATAAGCTAGGTTTCTTTTAATATTATTTAGGACGTGCCCGATTGCCTTGGCTTTATCCAGGGCAAACCGGTCGGGCTATCCAGGGCTGCACTTCGTTTCGGTGCTTCATTACATTGCGCACCGGCTCGTTCCTCGCCGCCCTTCCTATCCCTCACGCAAAGAACTTATCTGTTCAGAAATGAAGATAAAAAACTAATCAATCAAAATAACTCAATCCAAAAAATAAAATATGATTCCAAAAACAATGAAAGCGGCAGTAGTTCAGGGCTACGGTCAACCCTTGAAAATAGAAGAAGTACCTGTAAGAGAACCCGGAAGATATGAAGTGCTTGTCAAGGTTATCGCCTGCGGAGTTTGCCACACAGATTTACATGCGGTAGATGGTGACTGGCCTGCAAAGCCCAAAATGCCTCTTATCCCCGGACATGAAGGAGTTGGTATCGTAGTAGCCTGCGGACCGGAAGCTTTTGTGAAAGAAGGAGATGCTGTAGGTGTTCCATGGCTGTACAGTGCTTGCGGATGCTGTGATTATTGTATTACAGGGTGGGAAACCCTTTGTGAAGCACAGAAAAATGGCGGTTACAGTGTCGATGGTGGATTTGCAGAATACGTCATTGCAGACTCAAGATATGTGGGACATTTGAAATCTGATGTTAACTTTTTGGAAATTGCCCCTATTTTATGTGCCGGAGTCACAGTTTACAAAGGATTGAAAGAAACAGAAACAAAACCCGGAGAATGGGTAGCCATTTCAGGAATCGGAGGACTGGGGCATGTAGCCGTTCAGTATGCCAAAGCAATGGGAATGCACGTAGCCGCTATTGATGTAGCAGACGATAAGCTTGAGCTTGCAAAAAAATTAGGAGCAGACCTTGTAGTCAATGCAAAAAACACAGATCCCGGAGAATATTTGCATAAAGAAGTCGGTGGAATGCACGGTGCCTTAATTACTGCAGTTTCACCTATTGCTTTCAAGCAGGGAATCGATGTGTTGAGAAGAAAAGGAACAATTGCTCTCAATGGCCTTCCTCCCGGTTCTTTTGAACTTCCGATTTTCGAAACGGTTTTAAAAAGAATTACCGTAAGAGGTTCTATTGTAGGAACCAGAAAAGATTTGCAGGAAGCATTGGATTTTGCCAATGAAGGATTGGTAAAAGCTACAGTTACTGCCGCAAAGCTGGAAGACATCAATGATGTTTTTGATAAAATGAAAAAAGGTCAAATTGACGGCAGAATCGTTTTGGATATTGCCGGCTCAAATTAATTGAATGAAATGTTGTGAATCCCGGTTAGATTTATTTTACCGGGATTTTTTATCCATATAAGGTGTGCTGTAAGCTAAAATAAAAACAATGGAAACAAAAATATCAAGACTTTCCGCAACGGAACAAGCTCTTGAAGTAATTAACAGGCTGGAAGAACAATATGGTCCGTTGATGTTTTATCAGGCAGGAGGATGCTGTGAAGGGACTCAGCCGCAATGCTTTGAAAAAGGAGGATTCTTTCCCAGAATGAACGATGCCATGATCGGTACTATCAATGGACATGAGTTCTGGATAGACCGCGACCTTTTTGAATACTGGAAATATTCCCATTTTACACTCGACGTTACGGATGGTTTCGGACCGGGAGGTTTCTCGCTGGAAACTCCTTTGGGAAAGACATTTAAGGTTCATTACAGACTTTTCACTCCGGAAGAATATGAAAATCTGGAACCGGTAAAACGCAGTGAATAGTGGGATGTAACAAAAAACAAGTCAGACTTTTACAAACCGGTTGACAAACATCGCTGCAACGATATCTCCCACAGCATTCAGAACGGTAGCTAAAGGATCTACCAAAGTCCCGATAATCATTACAGCAGGAATCGCTTCCTGAGGGAGTTTATAAACTGAAATCATCAGCATCTCACCAATATATCCGCCGTTAGGAATTCCACCCGCTACAATACTCACAAAAACAGTAATTCCTAATGCCAGAAGAAGGTTGGCAGGATCAAAGAAATCTCTTCCAATAATTAAAAATGCCACATAAATCTTGATAATTGAAGACATCGAAGATCCGTTTTTATGCAAAGTAGTCCCGATAGGAATCACCAGATTGGCAATAGAATTCGGAATCCCGATTTTGGAAGCGGCTTGTAAATTAGCAGGCATTGTTGCAAAACTGCTGCATGTACTTATGGCTGTTAAAGTTGGGTAAATGGCATTCGTCCAGAAACTTTTGACTCCTTTTTGCCCATTCGTCATAAAAGCATAGATAGAAAAGAAGACAAGAAAATAAATAACTCCTGCAATATAATAAAGACCCAGTGGTTTTGCATAAAATCCAAAAAGCTGAGGTCCTAAAGTGGCTACCTGATAGGCAAAGTAAGCACCCAAACCAATAGGAGCCAGTTTCATGACCAGTAAAAGAAGTTCTTTCATCACTTCATATCCTGAAGCAATAAACACTCTGAAAGGCTGCCCTTTTTCCCCCGTTTTTCTGGCTGCAAACCCTGTAAGAAAAGCAAATACCAGAAGAGCCAGCATATTCCTTCTTGAGAAAAGCTCTGTGAATTCTCCCACAGTAAAGAAACTTACAATTCTGTTACCCCATGTATCCTCATTGGCCGCTTCTGTAATTATCTCAGAACTTCCTGAAACACCCGAGACCGGGAAAAGATATACTGCACAAATGGTAAAAATAGCAGCAGTAAGAATAAAGAATAAAAAAGTAAAGGCCATTACAAGAATGATTCTTCCGAATTTAGACTGTTGCTCCAAAGAAGCAATAGAATTGGAAACGGCAAAAAATACCAATGGAACTACACTCACAAAAAGAAGATTAAGAAAAATGTCTCCCAAAGGTTTAATGTATTCCACAAAACCGGGAGCAACAATTCCAATGATGCTTCCAATAGTGATTCCTAAAAGTAAAAATATGATTCCGGAGTAGTTTTTCAATACATCTTTCATGTATGGCTTTTTATCAAAGATAGGTTTATTTTTAACATTCTGTTATACAATTTTCAGACCTAAAATTCATAAATTTGAGTAAACTACATTTCTATGGCTTATATAGATTACTATAAAATTTTAGGCGTAGATAAAAACGCAACACAGGATGATATCAAAAAAGCCTACCGAAAACAGGCTAGAAAACATCATCCCGATCTCAACCCCGGAGACAAAGAAGCAGAAAAGAAATTCAAAGAACTGAATGAAGCGAATGAAGTGCTGAGTAATCCGGAAAACAGATCAAAATATGACAAGTACGGAGAACACTGGAAGCACGGCGAAGAATACGAAAAAGCCCAGCAGCAAAGACAGTATCAACAGCAAAGTTATAACGGAGGATATTCCGGTGCAGATTTTGGTGGAGGTGAAGATTTCTCAGATTTCTTCCAGGATATGTTTGGCGGTGCAGGCGGTGGATTTGGCAGAAGTTCAAGAGGAAGAGCCTCCGGTAAATTCAAAGGACAGGATATCACTGCCGAATTGAATCTCAATTTAAGAGACGCCGCAACCACGCATCCGCAAACTTTTGAAATCAATGGAAAGAAAGTAAGAATCACCATTCCTGCAGGAGTGTATGACGGACAGCAGATTAAATTAAAAGGACATGGAAATCCCGGAGTAAACGGAGGGCCAAACGGAGATTTATATATCACCTTCAATATCCCTGCTGATCCGGATTTTGAAAGAATAGGTGATGACCTGAAAACCAAAGTAACCATTGATCTGTACACAGCCGTTTTAGGTGGCGAAGTAAAAGTACATACGCTGAATGGAAGTGTAAACCTTAAAGTAAAACCGGAAACCCAAACCGGAATGACAGTAAGGCTTAAAGGAAAAGGTTTCCCTGTCTATAAAAAAGAAGGAGAACACGGCGATCTTTTTGTAACTTATGAAGTAAAACTGCCAACCAACCTTACCGAGAAGCAGAAAGAACTTTTTGAACAACTAAAAAATTCCTAAGCTATGAGTGAAAGAATATCACGGGAAGAACTCGTAAAAATCTATAATATAGAAATCACTTTTTTTGATGAGCTTGTAGATTATGGTTTGCTGAATATTCAGATTGAAAACAATATTCACTATCTGATGTATGAAGACTTGCCCAATCTGGAAAAATTTGCCAACTGGCATTATGATCTTGAAATAAATCTGCCTGGTCTTGAAGTGATTCATAATATGCTGAAAAAACTGGATGCTCTGAACCGAAGAAACAGAGAACTGATGAATAAACTTTCTGCCATAAGTGATCAATATGAAGATATTTAGTTTAGTTTTGTAGCTTTTTAAAGCCAACTCTATAATTATGAATGAAGAAAAGGTGATTACACTAAAACCGGACAGGAAAATTTTTGAAGATATTTATTTTAGCGGTAATCAGGGAAGTCTGCTTTTTTCACCCACTACAAAAGGTAAAACTATTGCCACCATTGCAGCAGCGGTAATTGTTTTCGTTGTTTTTCTTTTCAAAGATCTTTTAAGTAAAGAAAGTGTGGGGATCTTATACTTTTTAAGCTTTATATTTTTGCTTTGTGCTGTTTTTTTATCTGTAAGCGTTAATAAAGTTTCAAGATGGAAAAAGCAGGTGAATCATTATCTGAGCACGCTTGAAAGATGTAAAGTATACGAAATAAGATTTGATAATAACTTTTTCACAGTGAATATTGATGGCGAAAAAGAAACCAGCGAGTGGAAAGATTTTGAATTCTTTGACAGTACTCATGAATTTATTTCTCTTGAAGGAAAATACAGTTATATGTTTCCCAGAAAATCAATGAGCGAGAAAGAATATAGTTTTCTCAAGAATACATTGAAAGAGAAAGTGAAAATCGATCAATAAAAAAACGGAGCAAAATAATTTTGCTCCGTTTTTTTATTATGTACAAGTTAGCTTATTTGCCTTCTTCCAGCCATCCCATTTCCTTCATCCACTCATCATTGTAGATTTTTCCTACATATCTTGAACCATGGTCGTGAAGTAAAACAACAATGACATCATCTTTCGTGAACTGATCTTTCATCTGAATTAAAGAGGCAATAGCGCTTCCTGCAGAATATCCGCAGAAAATACCTTCTTCTTTAGCCAGTTTTCTGGCATAGACAGCTCCATCTTTATCGGTTACTTTTTCAAAGTGATCAATCACAGACATATCATAGTTTTCAGGAATGATATCTTCCCCGATTCCTTCTGTGATATAAGTGTAAGCATGGTCGTAATGAAGTTCACCTGTTTCGTGGAATTCCTTCAGAATAGAACCATAAGTATCCACTCCGATTACTTTGATGTCTGAATTTTTTTCTTTGAAAAATGTTCCACATCCCGTAATTGTACCTCCTGTTCCGGCTCCTGCCACAAAATGAGTCAGCTTTCCTTCGGTTTGTTCCCAGATTTCCGGAGCGGTAGACTCATAATGAGCTGCTCTGTTGGATAAGTTGTCGTATTGGTTCACATACCATCCGTTTTCTGTTTCTTTTGCCAGTCTTTTGGAAACTGAATAATAAGAACGTGGATCAGTAGGTTTTACGTCAGTAGGACAAACAATTACTTCTGCCCCTACAGCACGAAGAATATCACATTTTTCTTTAGACTGTTTTGAATTGGTCACAAAGATACATTTGTACCCTTTGATGATGGCAGCCAGTGCCAGTCCCATTCCTGTATTTCCGGAAGTTCCTTCGATAATAGTTCCTCCAGGTTTTAGTCTGCCGTCTTTTTCAGCATCTTCTATCATTTTAAGAGCCATTCTGTCCTTTACTGAGTTTCCGGGATTGAAGGTCTCTACTTTTGCTAATACTAATGCCGGAAAATCTTCACCTAATACTTTGTTAAGCTTTACCAGCGGTGTGTTACCTATCGTTTCAAGGATATTTTTTGCGTATTTCATAAATGTTTTATAAGCGGCGCAAAGATAAGGCTTTTAAAATTATCTGCGCTGTGGATAACATGTGGATAAGTTGTGGATAACACTGAAATCAATTGAAATACAACCAATAACTTTCAATTATCAATTATCAATTATCAATTATCAATTATAATGTTAGTTGTACTTAATTGCTTTCACCGGAGAAATCTTACTGATCAGGTAGCTCGGAATAATCAAAGCCAATCCAGAGATGATAAGAATTCCTACTGAGATGGAGATAATGGCAATCGGATTAAGATCTACCGGAACTGTACTTACATAGTAATTTTCAGGATTAAGTTTAATGATTCCAAAGAATTTCTGGATTAAAATCAATCCCAATCCTATGGCATTTCCATACAAAAGTCCCGGAATCATAATAATCAGGGTATAATTGATGAAAGTTGCCCTTATCTGTGAATTGCTTGCTCCCAATGTTTTAAGAAGACCAATAGAATTGGTTCTTTCAATAATAAGGATCAGAAGAACCATAATGATATTGATAACCACTACAATCAGCATGATGATGATGATTAAAGCAATATTGGTATCAAAAATACTGATCCAGTCTGTAATCTGCGGGAATTTTTCAGTCGCTTTTTCTGCATAGTTTTTATAACCGATCAGTTTTTCAATATCAGGAAAATCTTTGTCGATATCATTCACGTTTTTCAGGAAAATATCAATTCCACCAATTTCATCAGGTTTCATATCCTGAATTTTTCTGGCATGGTTAATTCCTCCTATGACAAATTGTTCGTCAATGAGCTTGATATCAGTTCTGTAAATACCGATCACTCTGAATTTACGGTAAAGCGGTTTCTGATCAGCTTTTAAAAATACGGTTACAATGCTGTCATTCAATTTAAGATGCAGGTCGTTGGCTACTTTCTGCGAAATGGCTACATCACTATTGAATCCTTTTTCCGTTACCTTCGGAGTTGTTCCGGCTATAAGGAATTTTTTAAATCTTAAACTGTCAAAATCTTTACCTATTCCCTTAAATATAATTCCGGCAAAATTATGCTCATTACGCATAATTCCGGTAACTGTAACATATTTTTGAGTGCTTTCCACATCGGGAAGCTCTTTTATTTTGGCAATATTCAGTCCCTGATTATCCAGTACAGAAGTATTGTATGAAGAATTCGAACGGGTGGATCTTACGGTAATATGTCCGCTGAAATCAGCCAGTCTCTCTTTGATCGCTTTTTTGGAACCAAAACCGGTGGCTACGGTAATTAAGGAAACAATTAATCCTAACGCTACGGAAAGCCTGCCAATGAAGATGATAACCCTTGAAAGGTTATTTTTGTTATCTTTGGAAAATGCTATTTTTCTGGAGAAATATAAAGGAAACTTCAAGCTTATGAATTTAGATTTCAAAATTAAAAATTTACTTCTGATTTGCCTAATTTTTTTAGGAGTATTCAATCAATATTATTCTCAGACTCAAGTTCAACCGGATTTTAAAACGGGTGCCGACCAGCCTGAAATCTACCTGCCGCTTTTAAAAAATAAAACGATAGGAGTGGTGACCAACCAGACAGGTTTAATGAGTGATAAAACCCATCTGGTTGATTTTCTGGTAAAAAACGGGATTAAAATCAAGTCTATTTTTGCTCCGGAACATGGTTTCAGAGGAGATGCTGATGCAGGTGCAAAAGTGAAAAACGGAGTAGATGTTAAAACAGGAATTCCTATTGTTTCTCTATATGGAAACAATAAAAAGCCAAAACCGGAGCAACTTTCAGGAATTGACATCGTTGTTTTTGATATTCAGGATGTCGGGGTGAGGTTCTACACTTATATTTCCACTTTGTCTTACCTGATGGAAGCAGGTGCTGAAAATAATGTGGAGATCATGGTTTTGGATCGTCCTAATCCCCATGACGGATATACTGACGGACCTGTATTGAGAAAAAAATGGACCAGTTTTGTTGGACTACACGAAGTTCCTGTAGTATATGGGCTGACAATAGGAGAGTACGGAAAGATGGTTAATGGTGAAAAATGGCTGAAAAATGGAGTTCAGGCTAAATACACACTTATTCCGATGAAAAATTATCATAAAAAGCAGCGTTACCCGATACTTGATAAACCTTCTCCTAATTTACCCAATGATAAAGCGATTAATTTATATCCAAGCCTTTGTTTTTTTGAAGGCACTCAGGTTTCTGTAGGAAGAGGAACGGATCTTCCTTTCCAGATTTATGGGTCTCCATGGACGGAAAACCTGCCATATCAGTTTACTCCAAAGCCAAGCTATGGGGCTAAAGATCCCTTTCTGAACGGCAAGCTTTGTTATGGTGAAAACCTTTCCAATTACCCTAAAGATCTACGAGAATTGAATCTTGAGTGGGTGATTAAAGCGTATCAGAATTATAAAAACCCTCAGCAGGATTTCTTTCTGAAAAATCTGTGGTTTGATACCTTATCCGGAACTGATGAATTGAGAAAACAGATCATCGCAGGAAAATCAATTCAGGAAATTAAAGCTTCATGGAAAAAAGATCTGGAAAGTTTTGAAAAGATCAGAACCCGATATGTGATGTATGAAAATTAATTAATCAAAATTTTGGGGCGGATTTTTATCATTTCTGCCCTTATTTAATATAAAAAGTCCCACAGTCAGCCCGACAACTCCGGCAAAGGCAGTCATTAATGCCCTTTGTAATTTATCAGGAAGATCATTTCCGATATAATTCATTAAAAAAAGAATCACAAAAGTGATCACTGAAATGATAATATGATTTTTTCCGAATAGCTTCATTGTATTATTTTAATTTATAGGAAATCATGACACCTCCTCTGTACGGAATAATTTCACCACTTTTATTAAATTTCTCAGCAGAATCATAGCGTCTTCCCGTAGACTTGTCATATCCTTTATAAAATCCTTGTGAGGTTCCTACAGTGGCATACAGATCAAGATTCCATCGTTCAGACAATTGGAACTGATATCCTGCTGTAACACCCAACATTACAGAGAATCCTTTTTGATAGAGATTAGAATTTATAAGGATTTCTCCATTATCTTTTTGGCTGATTCCGTCATTCCAATAGTTCCATTTTGAGGCATTGTAAGCTGCAAAAGCTACGTTAGCACCTATATACCAATGTTTGAAAGCTTCAGTAAAGTAGTATCTTCCTTCTGCAGAGACTGAGTAAAACTGTAGTTTATGTCCTGCGAAAGACTTCCATGGTGAAATAAAAACATCTCCCTGAAGGGTATATTTCGGACTGATCTGTTTCTCTACTCCCACATTTAAGATTCCTATCGGAGCAAATAAAGCATTCCCTTTTATGTATAAACCGTTATCCTGTCCCCCTTGTTCCTGTTCCTGAGCACTCAACGTAGTTGTAGACAGGAAAGTTAAAATGCCTGCTGCTAATAATTTATATTTCATCTATATGTAATGTTTATTTTATTTGCTTTAATAATTCATCTGCCAGTTGAGAATCCTTATTGCTCTGAGCTGCCATATTTTTAGACATTTCAGCATAGTTTTTTGCCATTTCTTTGTTTCCTGTAAGGTGATAGAGTCTGGCAAGAATATAAGTGTTTTCTGAAGTTTCACTTCTCATAACCGATTTTTCTGCCCACTCGGTAGCTTTCTTTAAAGAAGATGGGGTTTTCACATGATCTGCGAAGATCCAGGCTGCTCTCAGGAGTTCATTCGGATCAAAGGCATCAGAATTTTTATAATAGTCTAAAGCCGCTTTTTCGTATTCAGGGAAATTACTGTTCTGTTCATAATAGCTGAGCTTCGTCTGATTCAGTTTTTTAACAGCGGCTTCTTTTCCTACCAATGGTTCGGCAGCTTTCATAAAATAGTCATCGTTGATTTTTTTATTTTTACCATCAATAGACTGTTCTACTATTTTTCCTAACTTCAGCTGGGCATCAAATTCATTGTAAGTTTCTTCAGGAAGATATTTAATAATCTCTGCTTTTCTGGATGCAAAGACATTGTAGTTGGTATCTTCCGATGATTTTACGAAATAAAGAAGAAAACCAATTTCATCTTTTGTAAGTTCTTCGGTTTTCTTTTTGTTCTGGAAGTATCTTTCAGAAGCTTTTTTAGCAAAGTCATAGTCTGAATTGGCGTTCAGCTTCATAATGTTGATCAGAAATTCCGGATCTTTTTCACCACCGGCAAAACGATCTTTCAGCGATCCTTTTTTATTTCCGGGTGAGTTGATGTCCTGGGCCATTGCCACAAACAGGCTTTCTTCCATGTACCCTGTATTTCTGGAAACAAGCTCTCCCTCCCCATTCAGAAAAAGATAAGTAGGATAGGAGCGTACACCGAATTTCGAAGCGATGTCTCTGCCTTCTCCTTTTTCCATGTCAAATCTTGCATTAATGAAGTTGGTGTTGTAATAATCACTTACTGCTTTCTGAGTGAAAACATTTTTCTCCATCATTTTACATGGGCCACACCAGGAAGCATATGCATCAATAAAAACCAATTTCTTTTCTTTCTTGGCTTTTGCAATAATATCTTTGTATGGAAGCTCCTGAAACTGGATGGATTCCTGAGCAGAGATTGCGATGGCACAAAAAATAGATATCCCGGAGATGATCTTCTTCATTTTCAAATAAGATTTGTAGGCGAAGATAATTAATTTTCAAAATATAGCATGCTGAATCTGTGGTCTGAATGACGATATTAACGAACTTTAAGACTTCAGCTTATCTGGGTTTTTGTTTTTTAATTTAAAAATATGAAAACACTCAAACGCTTTTATTATTGATTTATTTCCCATATACAGCATCTGGTTTTAAAAAATTGAAATCTAAATTTAATTCACTTTCCAGTCCTGAGATCTTTGTTATATCTTTGCAAACGAATAATTTATATGTTGAGGAACCTACAATTTAGAGAATTTGATTATTAATTTTAAGCACGCTTTATCCAAAAAGTCCATTTATATTACTGCTTTGTCTGCCTGCCTGATTGCCGTGGCAGCATTTGCTGTTCTGAGTCTTCTGATTACAGAAGACAGCCGTAAAAATACCGATGATTTTGCAAAGAAGACTTTTTTCCGGAAGTATGAATCAATAGAACATGAATTCAGAAATATTGAGGATTATCAGTATCTGCTTCGTGCACTGATTCAGAAAGACGGACTGAAGAATTACAAGGATTATTCTTTGGTTTTAAATGATTTAAATAAGAAAAGAAATCTGCTCCCTTACAGCTGGTATTATTATGAAAATAGTAATTCAGGAAAAGCAGATAGTAATAATCCTTTATCCGGTATTTTTAAGAACACAATGGATAAAGAACAATCTATTGTTCTGAAAAATAATGGTCCGGGACATTTCAAAGACCTTTTGCTTACTAAAAAAGACAGCATGTACTGGATAAGCTATGATTCTTTGGTGTTACCCGATAAAAATAAATTGTACTATGGTTCTACCGTGAGCCTGGATGATCTTCATCAATATTTTATTAACGTAGATAAAAGTTCCAATACTTACGCCTATGTCTTTACCAAAGAAGGAATTTGTATTACCCATCCTGAAAAAAAATATATCGGAAAAAATATCTTCGGTTTTACAGATATTAAACCGAATGACACATTAACCAGCAAAACTGAAGTGGGATATACTAAAGGGACAGCAGTTTCAGAATATCTTGGAGTTGAAGTAACCCGTTTCATAAAACCGTTGAAGACCGATAATTTTGATGGCTATACAGTGGTGAATCATGTGAATTTTATTATTGATGAGAATATCAGCAAAATAAAAGCTTATACCGTTTATATTTTTCTGGCAGCCCTGTTTCTTATTGTAACGGTATTTATATTGTTCCAGAGAGCCACCAGCCTGGCTTATCAGGAAAAAGAGAAAATACAGTCTGAGAAGAATTTACTGTTGATAGAGAATGAAAAGATGCACAAAGCAGAAGTGATCAACCAGCTTCAGCAGCTTAAAAATAATATCAATCCACATTTTCTTTTCAATTCATTGAACTCTCTTTATATGCTGATCGGGATTAACAAAGAAAACGCACAGAAGTTTACCATGAATCTTTCCAGGATTTACAGATATCTGATAGTGCCTCCAAAAGATAATATTGTTCCGGTTTCGCAGGAAATCAAATTTATACAGCAATATATGGAACTTCTGAAAAGCAGGTTTGATGAAGAATTGAAGTTTGAACTGATTATAAATGCGCCTGAAAGTCTGGAAAAAAGAATTCCCTATTTATCCCTTCAGATTGTCACTGAAAATGCAACCAAACACAATATTGCAACGATAGATCAGCCTCTGGAAATCATCATTACCGTTGATGAGGATGGGATCACGGTAAAGAACACCTGGCAGCCTAAAACAGAACCGGTGCAGGGAGAGAAATTCGGGATTGATTATTTGAATCAGGTTTATGGGTATTTTAAGAATAATCTTCTTAATATTTCTGTAGATGGTGAATATTTCATATGTTTTTTGCCATTATTGAAGTAAAAATAAAAATCCATTCACTCCCAAAATATCACCATTCACTCCCTAATATTATATATATGATTCACGTTACCTATAGCTTTGCTTACTGAAACTAAGATATTTACTATTTGGAATGAATCGGACTATTTTAATGAAGAATTACAGGCTGGCACTGTATCTCGGTCTTGCTATGGCTTCACCAATGGCAATAGCACAGAAAAAAGATAAAGATACGGTAAAGGTCAACAAAGAAAAAACGGATAAGACAGAGGCATCCTCGTCAAAAAAAACAAAAAAAATTGAAGACCTGATCAAAAAAGGAACTTATAAAAAGGGACTTTTTAATACCATTCAGGTAAAAACGGATATTTATTTTGAGATTCCTAACAGCTTAATGGGACGTCAGTTTTTGGTGGTGAACAAACTTTCTCAGGTACCCATGCAGGTTAATGAGGCAGGTTTGAACAAAGGAATGAACTATGAAAATAAGGTCATCTCTTTTCACCGCGATCCTGTAGCTAAAAAAGTATGGGTGAAAACGGTGGTTCCTAAAGTGTCATCCCCAAAGAATGATGCCATTACAAAATCTGTGAAAGACAATTTTTCAGAATCTGTAATTGAGGTCTTTGATATTGAGGCACAAAACAGTGATTCTACAGCTGTGGCAATTAAAGTGAACAAAGTTTTTGACGGAAACCAAAAGAGCTTTAATGACGTGTTGGCCAATGTAGGATTGGGAGGATCTGTGAAATCAAGCCTTTCTTATATAGAAGGCGTGAAGACATTTCCCAAGAACCTTGTAGTGAAGTCTCAATTGTCTACTTCTGTCAATGAAGGCGGAGTAGATCTTCCGGTAACATTAGGCGTTACTACCAATCTGGTTTTACTTTCCAAAATACCGATGAAACCAAGAGTAGCGGATTCAAGAGTAGGATTTTTCTCCGAAAAACACTGGTTATTTAATGACAATCAGCAGAAAATGGATGAAAAATTCTTCATTACCAAATGGAATCTTGAACCCAAAGATGAAGATAAAGAAAAATATTTAAGAGGAGAGCTGGTAGAGCCTAAGAAACCGATTGTTTATTATATCGATCCGGCAACTCCAAAACAATGGCGTGAGAAGATCATTGCCGGAGTACATGACTGGCAGGCGGCGTTTGAGCAGGCAGGATTCAAAAATGCAGTGATTGCGAAAATGCCGGATGAGAAAGATGAAGATTTTGATATTGATGATGTAAGATATTCTGTAATTACTTACGCCGCGTCGCCAAAGTCAAATGCAATGGGACCATCCGTAGTAGATCCGAGAAGTGGGGAGATTATCGAAGCAGATATCATCTGGTGGCATAATGTAATGACTTCTCTTCATGACTGGATGAGAATTCAAACCGGACCTATTGATCCTAAAGCAAGAGGAAATAAATTCAGTGATGAACACATGGGAGAAGCGATCCGTTTTGTTTCATCCCATGAAGTAGGACACACTTTCGGACTCAAGCACAACATGGGGGCATCCTTTGCATTTCCGGTAGAGTCGCTTCGTTCCAAAGAATTTACAGATAAAATGGGCGGTACAGCACCTTCCATTATGGATTATGCACGTTACAATTACGTAGCTCAGCCGGAAGATGGCGTGACAGCAATTACTCCGAAAATTGGTCTTTACGATAAATATGCCATAGACTGGGGTTACCGTTGGTATCCGGATGAATTTGCAGAGAAAAAAGCGCTGAAAAACTTAATTGAAAAACACGAGGATGACCCAATGTATTTCTATGGCGAGCAGCAAAGCTACCTTGAAACCATTGATCCGCGTTCGCAGTCTGAAGACTTAGGTGATGATGCGATGAAGGCCAGTGAGTACGGAATGAAAAACCTGAAAGTTGTCATCAATAATCTCTTAAAATGGACCTATGAAGATGGTAAAGAATACACCGATGCCGGAAAACTGTATCTGGGAGTGATCGGGCAGTGGGATCTGTATACAGGTCACGTGATGGCCAACGTAGGAGGAATTTATCTGAACAACACTGTTTTTGGTAACAAGAAGAAAGCTTACGAAGCAGTTCCTGCAGAAATTCAGCGAAGAGCAGTTGATTACCTTATTAAAAATGCAATTAACCTTCCGGAATGGTTATTCTTTAATCCGATTACAGAAAAAACCTATCCTGTTAAAAACTCGCCGATGGGACCATTCGAGCAGACACCATACACTATGGCAAGAGGAATGCAGTACGCAAATATTTATTCCCTATTGATGGATGACAGACTGTTGAGGTTGCTTGAAAATGAGTTAAAACATCAGGTTTCAGGATCAAAAGAAGAGATCTATACCGTTGAAAACTTATTTGAGCAGTTAAGAACAGCCATTTTCAGTAAAAAAGGAAGCCTTACGATGCTTGAGAAAATGACGCAGAAAAATTATGTGGATGCTTTGATTGTCTCTGTGAACAAATTATTTGAAAAAACAGCAGTAAAAGGATTGAAAGCAGATAACACGCTGAATATCCCGACCATCTGTAATTTTCATGAAGATGATCACGGTTTGAGGAATATCAATTATTCATCCATGAAAAGAGTATCCGAAGTGACAACTTACAAGAGAGCAGAACTTCAGAAGGTTCTGGATTTACTGAACAGAACAAGGTACAGAGGTGATGATGCTTCAAGAGCGCATTACACAGATTTAATCATTCGTATTCAAGAGGCTTTAAACAAATAAACGGCAATGAAAAAAACTCTAATACTTTTACCTCTTTTGGCTGCTAATATAGCAATGGCCCAGCAAAAGAAAACCATCACCGGGAAAATAGAAGATTCCAATACTTCACATATTATTACCGGTGCATCTATAAAAATTGAGACACAGTCCGTCTCTACAAAAACGGAATTAGAAGGAATTATTGAAAGTGTATCAGTAGGTACAGTAACCGATAAGGACGGAAAATTCATACTGGAAATCCCTGCCGATACAAAAACAGTCTTGGTAAGTTACCCGGGTTATGAATCCAGAGTGATTCAGTTGAATGAAGGACAGACCAACTATACCATCCGACTGACTTCTGAGGTTTCAGACAAAAATAAAATCCAGGAAGTCATTATCACCGGATATCAGAAAATTGAAAAACGTAAGCAGACCTCAGCGGTTTCTACCGTAAAAATGGACAACATCAGCCAGGCTGGTGTGGCCAGTGTAGACCAGATGCTAGCAGGACAGATTGCTGGTGTGGCAGTAACTCCTGAAACGGGTGCTCCGGGAAGCCCGGCGAAGATCAGAATCAGAGGTACAGCTTCTCTTTCCGGTCCTCAGGATCCGCTATGGGTAATTGACGGATTGCCGTTAGAAGGAAATGATGTTCCGAACTTTACGGACAAAGATAATATTGACCAGCTTCAGAACTTCTCTATCGCAGGTTTGAACCCTAACGATATTGAGGATATTACCATCCTTAAAGATGCAGCTGCAACAGCTATTTATGGAGCAAGAGCTGCAAACGGAGTGATCTCTATTACCACCAAAAAAGGAAAAAAAGGAAGTTTGAAACTGAACTTCTCAGCAGATACTTTTGTAACATCACGTCCTGATTTTGATAAACTGAACCTTTTAAATGCTTCTGAAAAAGTAGACTTAGAACTGATGCTTGCCAAGCGTGCAGATCTTACTTACCGTGCAGATAAAGGAGAAGTGATGAGAATTTTAACGCAGAACAACCAGCTTGATGCTTTCAGAAACGGAGGTTTTGATGCGTTGAACTCATTCACACGCCAACAAATTAACGGTTTAAGAAATAACAACACAGACTGGGGTAAACTGTTATACAGAAATGCCATCAACAAACAATATGGATTAAGTGTTTCCGGAGGAAGTGACCGTGCAGACTACTATTTCTCCCTAGGATACTATGATGAAGAAGGAACAACTATCGGGACAGGGTTTAAGCGTTATAACCTGACTTTAAAAAACAACTACAAATTAAGCGATAAGTTAAATGCAGGAATCTCTATTTTCGGAACGCAAAGTGAGCGCGAATCTTTTGTAACGGATGCTGATGCCTCAATCAACCCTGTGAATTATTCAAGAAATGCCAATCCTTACATGAAGCCTTTCAATGCAGATGGAAGCTACAATTATGATAGAGATATGGATGGTTTTGAAGACCGTTATATTCCTTTCAACTTCCTGGAAGAAAGAGAAAATACCAACTATTCACTGAAAAATAACTCTTTGAAAGCGATTTTAGATTTAGAATATAAAGCTTCAAAAAGTTTAAGATTTACTTCTCAGTTGGGACTTCAGTATGATGCTAATAAAACAGAGAAATTTGCAGCAGAGAATACCTACTTCACCAGAAAAATGAGAGAAAATACCCGTTACTACAAAGACGGTAAATACAATTACTTTCTACCGGCTGGTGCGGTAAAACAAAACTGGGATAATGATTTCTTCCAATACAACTGGAAACTGCAGGCAGCATACAGCACAAAGATCAATAAGCATGAAGTTGATTTGATGGCAGGTACAGAAATCCGTAAAACAGAAGATAACACAACTATCACGAGAGCTTTCGGATACGATCCTGCCACAAGAAGAGCCACAGCAATCGTTTTCCCGAATTCAAGTTTCGCAGCTGATAAAAGATATGAAACCTACCGTGAAGCAGCTCCTATAGAGAATGCCTATGCATCTATGTTTGCTACAGCTTCTTATACGTATGATCAGAAATATACATTCTTCGGAAGTGTGAGATATGACGGTACTAACCTGTTTGGAGTTAACAAAAAGTATAAATACCTTCCGATATGGGCCGTTTCAGGATCATGGCTGGTAACGAAGGAAGACTTTATGAAAAATATTTCTGCCATATCCAACCTTAGATTGAGAGCATCTTACGGTCTTCAGGGAAATATCGACAGAAACACCTCACCATTCTTTATCGGTGAATATAATGATGCCACCATTCTTCCGGGAGGAAAAGAATCCATCATCAATGTTATCAGCCCTCCGAACGATAAACTGAGATGGGAAAAAACAACCAATACCAATTTCGGTCTTGATTTAGGATTGTTCAATAACCGTGTAAGCCTTACCGCTGATGTCTACAGCAGAAAAGGTACGGATATGATCAGTATGAAAGAAACTCCTCTGGAAACAGGATTCGAATATACGATGATGAACTGGGGAAGCTTAACCAATAAAGGGTTTGAATTGGCCATATCTACCAGAAACATCAATCATGATAATTTCAAATGGACAACCACCATCAACTTTGCTCATAACAAGAGTAGAGTATTGAGCGAGCAGCCACGTGATAATGCATTGCTTCCATCAAGAGAAGGACTTCCGGTAAATGCTGTTTTTGCTTTGAAAACTGCAGGAATGGATGAACACGGAAATCCATTATTCTGGAAAGGCGATCAGAAGATTTCAGCAGCAGAATTCTTTAAGTTATATGATGTTTATGCAGATTTCTTACCAGGACAGCTTGTAGATACCAAGCTTTCGAATGCTGAGCTGAGAAGCCTGTTTACCTATGTGGGAGACAGAGACCCGAAATTTACCGGAGGTATTATCAACACCTTTAAGGTAAGTAATTTTGACCTTACCATCTCTGCAACATTCAACCTCAAGCAGACGGTAATGAGAACACCTTCTTACCGAGGTATGGAGCTGGACAGAGGAAGAAACTATACAAGAGACATCTACGAAGCAGGAGGTTCGCTTCCGGGAATTACAAGTCCTGATATGGAAGCTAACCCGGACGGATGGATGGCCAATAAATGGTTTACCGGAAACCGTTCCAATGCATACAGTTTACTGGATGTATGGGCAAAAGAAATCAGCTATATCAGAATCAGCAGTATCCGTTTGGGATATACACTTCCTAAAGAATTTACAAATCCAATGGGGATTTCGAGTCTGAGACTAAGTGTTGAAGGGCGTAACCTGTTTGTATTCAGTAACGGATATAAAGGATATTTTGATCCGGAAACGTATGGTAATATTTATGCACAGCCTATCACTAAATCAGTGACCGTAGGATTTAATGTTTCTTTTTAAAACTTGAGAAAAATGAGAAAAATTACAGCAATCATAGCACTTGCAGCAATCAGCTTTATCAGTATCGGATGCGACAGGTTTT
This sequence comes from Chryseobacterium sp. FG46, assembly GCF_057809135.1. Classification (NCBI taxonomy): domain Bacteria; kingdom Pseudomonadati; phylum Bacteroidota; class Flavobacteriia; order Flavobacteriales; family Weeksellaceae; genus Chryseobacterium; species Chryseobacterium sp. FG46. The sequence continues at coordinate 21,201 of NZ_JBMDJJ010000035.1, forward strand.
TAGATATTCAGCCTGAAGGAAAAGTGATTCCTACTACTACTGAAGATTATAGAAAAGTACTTACATCCGCATATTCAAAATATCCTGTTCACAAATCACTGGTGGCTCTTCGTACCGATGAGGTGAATATTGATGATAATTCTACAGATTTTATTTCCTACCGTGAAATGGCAATGTGGAAAGATGCTAACAACGATCCGGCATCTACAGAATTTCCATGGGTAAGTTTTTATTCTGTGAACTTCTACCTGAATCAGATCATTAATGAAGGAAGCAAAACCATGCAGGATTCTCCTGAAAAGAATCAGATTTTAGCAGAAGCCTATGCGCTTCGTGCGTATTTGTATTTTGACATGGTAAATCTGTACGGAAAACCCTACAACAGTGCTACCGCTTCTGGTGACAGAGGAGTTCCAATCAATCTTGAAATTGATCTTGAACAGGTATTGAAGCCATCTTCTGTACAGGAAGTATATACCCAGGTTCATGCAGATCTCAAAAAAGCAGAAGATCTGATGGTTGAGCAAAAGCAACCATTAGGAGTTAACTACAGGTTCTCAAAAACAGCATTGCTGGCTTTTGAAGCAAGAACAGCTCTATATGAAGGAGACTGGACCAAAGCATTAAACTATGCAGATCAGGTACTGGCGGTAAAAGGTGATTTAAGTAATTTGAATATTGTAAATACACCACCCAACCATTACGCCTCCCCGGAATCTATCATGGCCCTGGACAATACATGGGATAATTCTATAAAGAACTTATCTTTTGCATCTCCGGAACTTATTTCTTCCTATAATACTGCAGATAAAAGGTTTGGCATGTATTTTGAGAAAAATGGTAGTAAGTATAAAATCACCAAAGGGGGAAGTTTAGAATTCAAGGTGTCTTTCAGAACAGCTGAACAGTACTTTATAAAATCTGAAGCATTATTAAAGTTGAATAAACTGGCAGAAGCGAAAGAAACACTTCTGAAAGTATTAAAAAACAGATATACTCCGGACGGATATACTTCAGTACAAAATACGGTGAACTCAATGGATTCTACAGCATTTATGAACTTTATTCTGGATGAGAGATTCAGAGAATTTGCTTTAGAAGGACAAAGATGGTTCGACTTAAGAAGAGCAAATCAGAAAAAAATAAGCCACACCATCAGTGGCAAAGAGTATATTCTTCAGCAGAATGATCCGCGATATACCATTGAATTTCCAATGAGTGCGAAGAAGAATAACCCTAATCTATAGAACTTCATATCAAATTCAATACAGAGGAAACCGCTTGAACTTAATTGTTTCAGCGGTTTTTTTGTACTTTTGCATCGTTATGAAAATTGCCATTATAGAAGATGAGCTGCTGGCTGTGAATTATCTGAAAAATCTTTTGGATACACAGAGCATAGTCCCTGTTACAGAGACTGTTATTCTTCGTTCCAAAAAACAGGCAATTGATTTCTTTGAAAAAGATTCAGCAGATCTTATTTTTATGGATATTCATCTTGGAGATGGAATGAGCCTGGAAATTTTCGAGCAGGTAGAACTTTTTACCCCCATTATTTTCATTACAGCATTTGATGAATATGCCATGAGGGTCTTCAGGCATTTTACCATTGATTATCTTCTTAAGCCCTTTGAAGAAGAAGATCTGCATAAAGCGTTACAGAAATTTATCTCCATAAGAAACAATTTTGATCCTGAACCGGTTCTTAAATCCATTTCATCACTTCGCCGGGCAGAGGAAGAGATCATGAAACGATTTATGGTAAGAGAAGGAAATAAACTTAAATCAATAGATGAACATAACACGGCTTATTTTTTTGCCTCAGGAAAATACCTTTTCCTTACTACAAAAGATCATCAGACTTATATTTATGATGATACCATTAAAGATATTATTCAGAAGCTTAACCCGGAGATCTTCTTTAAAATAAACCGTAAGTTTATCATTAATAAAGAAGCTGTTTCTGAGATTATCAAACACTCCAGTCAGAAAGTAGAACTTAGGCTCTCGCCCGAACCCGAAGTGAATGCAGAAATTTTTATCAGTAAAATGCAGATTGCAGAATGCCTGAACTGGCTGAACAGCTGATTACGTCTTAAAAATATTCATATAAATTTTTTCTAATTATATCAAGCAAAGATTATTTTTAATCATTGTATTGAAAGATAACGTGAAATTAAAAATAGACAAAAAATCAGAATAGGAATTTTCCTATTCTGATATAAATATATTTGAATGATTCAACTAGTCAGCCTTTTTCGGGACTGTCACACTTATACAGGTGTTATTCTTTAATAATCTTAGATTGATAGGTATTGGTTCCTTTATTTATTGAAATAACATACATTCCGGTTTTCAAACCTTGGATTTTATCATTAATTTCTTTATTAATATCATTTAAAGAGCCTTTTGCTGAAATAAATAACTTTCCTGTCATATCATATAATTCCGCTTTTAAATTTTCTCTTGAATTTTTAATATCAATAACTAATTTTTGTCCATTTTTTAAAGGATTCGGATATATACTAAATTCATTGTTATTTATTTTAATATGATCAGTGGCTAGCGTAAATGCTGGATAAACCAGTATTTTTTGTCCATTATATCCCACAGCATACACGTTCAGTGCGTTGGCAGGATAATCTACATAAGTAGTTGCCAGTGTAGTATCTCCTGTTCCTACAATAGAAACACTGATTAGCTGATTACTTGCATTATAGGTTTCAAAGGCAACAGCATTATTCCATTTAGAATTATCAACCAATAAAAACTGTCCTTGCGCATTGGTTGTAATCTGTGCACCCACACCCGTAACTCCGGAAACCGGCTGCATATTCCTGAATGCATTTACACTATTCGCTGAAAGATAATTGATCACCGGAGATACAGGTTTAGCATATCCTTTTGCAAGGACATAGCTTTTCACATCATCAATCATGCTTTGCGTAATTGTCATTTGATTATTGGTATAATCTGATATTGTTGCATTAATTGGCTTTAAAAAACCGGTGCTTGTGAAGAAATCTGTAAGGTCCTCCTGCACGGCATCACAGGTGTTTTTTACAAAATTCATCAGCAATTGTCCTTGTGTAAGCTGCGTTTCATTTGTATTTCTTACTTTATCAGCTACTGTAGCAAACCAATGTGCATAATCTACTCCTGGAACTGCAGGGGTAACCACAGGGGTGTCTTCATCAGACATATCTGAATCAAATGCAAGTGGTGAAGCATTTTTTGAAGCACCCGCCAACTGATAATACAATTCTAATTGCCAAAACGGAATAAGGCTTCTGAAATTCGCGTCAGCAGGATTCACATAATCAGTTCTGAACTGATCCATAATACTCTTCCCGTTAATTTGTGTCTGAATAATAATTTCTCCAAATCTGTTTCCTGCCACTTTAGGAAATACCGTTTTATCGGCAATTTCACCTTCCAGCCTTGTAAACCTGTTGCTGCCTGTTGGTGAGTACATATTATAATAGGCCCATAATGAGTATAAATTGTTAGTGATTTCTGTTGTTCCAACCCAATTTAATCCTGGTCTTACCTGATTGATATGACCTAATTCATGTGCCACACCCCAGATATCCAGCCCTGGTGCTGAGGTTGAATTGGACAGGCCCCAGGTAAGATCTAAATGAACTCCCAGACCTCCTGCAAACCATCCTCCTGTAGATTCCATATAAACAAGCTGCCTGTTTTTAAAGTTTTTATTGAATTTAAAGAAGCCCATCATTTCTCTCTCAGACTTGGCAATTGCATCGTACTTATCTATCAGAGGCTGAGCGGTGGTGAAATGGAAATTGCTTACCGCAGACTTATTGGTAACCAGTTTTGTATAATAACCTTCTATATCAATTTTCGGATAGACATCATTCGTCAGCATTTCTGCCCATTCTGCAGACGTTGTACCTTTCTTATACATACCATTTACAATACCTGCTGTAATATTTACAGTTACAGGTGCAGCGTTTACATCATCAGTGTAATATGAAATATACCCCAACCCTGCATTAGTAACAGCAAGGATATTTATTCCATTTTTTAGTTCATATGTTTTTTCAGGAGACGACCCTTCAGTAGCAAAATCTCTTATTTTTAAGTAAACTTTGTTTGCTGCCGTAATATCTTTAGCAAAAACAATAGCAGTGGTATTAGGCTGAAATGCTATTCCTGTTGGGTTTTCATATCCGTTATAATTCCCTGTTTTATATTGGGTGTTTATAGATTCAGTTGTTTTATATGCCGTGAAAGTCTGAACCCTGTATTTTCTGTTGTAGGTATTATTAAATAAACACTGAGCTAATCCTTTCATGAAAGGTGAGGAAATGGCATCAATATCCTGCTGGGTTACAGTTGGTTTTAAAGTACTGAGAATAGGATCATTAAAAATGTTTAAATAAGCTGAAGGATTAAAAATATTGGAGCTGGTCTGAAAAAATTCCATTTCGGCACAGCTTGCAAAGTTATTTTTACCATCAAGAACTTCAATTTTTATATTTAAAGGTGTAATTGCGGAGGGGAAGTTTACGGTTTTTATGGCAGAGGTCTGCCCGAAATTCTGAGTAGAAATAGTAACGTAAGCAGGATTAGAAATGGTATTATAACTTATTTTTATATTTCCGAAAAGTCCGTTTGGCCCACCATCCTGTCTTGGTGTATACCTTAAATAATTCATAGCTGTCTGCCCATCAAACTTATAAATCAGAGAAATAGGAAAAGTGGCTGCGGTAGCATTCCAATCACAATGATATAGCGTACTTACGTCGCCATCAAAGGAATTTTCAATATTTTCTCCCGGTTGAAAACTTGAAGCCGAAGATCCTGCCACCTGAGGCAATACAGGGATATCCGCATAAGCTGAAAACTCATTGGTTGGCAGTGTACATTCTGTCTGTACAGGATCCATCTGCTCTGTAGAATAAAACTCCATCTCGGCACAACTTGAAAAATTATTTTGAGCACTCAGTACATCAACCCTGATAACACCCGGATGAACAATTGCTGTTGGCAAGTCTATTGTTTTAGCCGTATTATCCGCTGCCCAGGAAATAACTCCGGTTGCTGTTATAAAGACTGTAGGATCGGATTGTGTAGAATAAGAAATTTTCACACTCGTCCAGATTCCGTTAGGACCTGTTGTTCTAGGCTTGTATACTAACCTTTTTACACTTTTTACCCGGTTGGAAAACCTGAAATTTAACTGGTCCGGAAGTGCTGTGCTCAAATTATACTGAGAATGATAAAGAGTATTCACATTATTATCAATACTCTGTCCGGCTTCCTGTCCGGCTTGTGCAGGCTGTAACGAATTTGCATAAGCCACAGGCATCTTATATTGCTGTGCAAAAACTGTCTGTAAAAAGAACAGAAATAAAAGAATAAAATAATTGTTTTTCATTTGGTGTAAATTTTTGATTAAAAAAATAATAAAATGATAAGGTATTAATATCTTACAGGAGTATAGCTGCCATTTAAATCTACACTGGATACATCCAGCTTTGACTTGTTTTTGGATAATAGTTGTATTCAATCATCTTCCCGAACATTACTTATGTACTATTTACGGTAATGGTAAAAAATACTTTAATAGCTCAAAACGTTATCCTCAAAAAGGCTTTTTTACAGGTAATACTCTCATTGCATTCCTATTTTTAGTTTGTGGTACATTTATACAGAAAGCCTTCTTTCAAAATTAAGAATTTAAGTAATTTAACAAACTGATCCCTACCTGTTTTTAAATATTCACTACCAGTTGACTTGTCTGGAAATAGCTTTATTAAGTAAATAGAAATAACAAAAAAATTAAAAGAAACTTAAAAATAAACCCTGTAAGAAAGACGATTTCAATAGGAATGCATTATATTTTAGGATTACCAAACAATCCCGGGTTCAAAATCGAATAATTCTCCAGAATCAAAAACCAAGGGACTTTTACAGTCTGCTCAAGAAAAGCAAAAAAATTTTATTCGAAGAAATACTTCTAGCGTCTGATCCGGAGAAGTTATTTTTTGTCCCCATTGGATAAGATGTTTTATTTTCTTTCTATAGGTTCTCTTCCCCAATGAACAGATTTTTTATCTGTATTTTTTTAAAAAAACATTACCCAGATCATTAGTGATCCGTTGTCCGGTAGTGGAACTAAGCGAAACATTGATTTTTTAGTCGTTTAATAAACCTATTTCAGGACAAAACAAATCAACCGGTAGTGAACATTCAGAAACAGGTAGGTACGGATTTGTATAGTTGTTTTAATTCTTAATTTTGACAAAAGAAGGGTTTCCGGTAAATATACCTAAATACTTGAGCGAGCTATAATAGAAAGTGGAATAGTACCCAATCTTCCAACCCCCAAAACGAGGATTTCAGCTTTCGTTCTATATTCAATCGTTTTGATATAAAAGTATCGGGCTTGTAACGCTTTCAATTACAAGGTTTTTATGGTAATACCTGCGAGGGAATTTTATAAAACTAAAAAATTTAAATAACATCATTAAAAAAAATGAATACAAATCACCAACCTACATTAATAGTTTTAGCAGCCGGAATGGGCAGTAGATACGGAAGTCTCAAACAGATAGACACATTTACTCCACAGGGAGATACTATTATAGATTTTTCTTTATATGATGCATTGCAAGCAGGTTTTAAGAAATTTGTTTTCATCATTCGTAAGAATTTTGAAAAAGAATTTAAAGAGATGTTTGAGAAAAAAATAAAAAATAAAGCCGAAATAGAATATGTATTTCAGGAAATAGATACTGTTCCAGAAAAATACCTTAATAAAGAACGTACCAAACCATGGGGTACTGGGCAGGCATTATTACTTACTAAAGATGTGGTGCACGAAAATTTTGCCATTATTAATGCCGATGATTTTTATGGGAGAGATGCCTTTATGACGATGTATGATTTTCTAAAAGAAACAGATATCAACTCTTATAATTTTAGCATGATAGGTTATTTATTGAAAAATACGGTTTCAGACCATGGCCATGTCTCCCGGGGAATATGTGATGTAGATTTTAATGGAAACTTATTAAACGTCACAGAAAGAACATATATAGAAAAAAATGAAAACGGATTAAGGTATAAAGAAGAAGATGAGAGCTTTACAACAATTGAAGAGGATGTAACCGTATCAATGAATTTTTGGGGATTCACACCAAAATGTTTTGAATTTGGCAGTGATTCTTTTAAGCGTTTTTTAGAAGAAAACAAGCAGAGTTTAAAAGCAGAATACTATTTACCCACTTTGGTTGCCGACAGTATAGCATCTGGAAAAGTTAACGTAAAATTACTGAAATCTAACGACAAGTGGTTTGGAGTTACCTATCCTGAAGATAAAAAAATTATACAAAAAAATATTTCAGAATTAAGAATGAAGAAGCTTTATCCAGAAAATTTATGGGAATAATCTAATTTTATAACTGAAAAAGTTAATTAAAAATTTAGAAATACAAATTCTATATATAAATTTAATTTTAGCACTATCCAAAACCAAACTAATATGTTAAAAAGCACAATAGATTCCTCTACAGGATTTGAAAAAAGATTTGAAAAAATAGAAACAGTTATTTTCACGGATTCGCTTTCAGCTTCAAAATCTGTGGCAAAAGAGATCTCAGATCTTATACGTGTAAAGCAGTCTCAAAAACAACCTTGTATTTTAGGGCTGGCAACAGGTTCCTCTCCCAAGAGTTTATATGCCGAATTGGTACGTATGCACAGAGAAGAAGGCTTGAGCTTCAAAAATGTAGTTACTTTCAACCTTGACGAATATTATCCTATGGAACCGGATTCCATACATAGTTATGTCCGTTTTATGAAAGAATTATTGTTTGATAAAGTAGATATTCTTCCTGAAAACTATCACATTCCTGACGGAACATTATCCAAAGAAGAAATAGCAGACTATTGTACTGAATATGAACTTAAAATAGAAGCTTTAGGCGGGATAGATCTGCAGATTCTAGGCATTGGCGGTAATGGTCATATCGGGTTTAATGAATCAGGCTCCTTACAAAACTCCAAAACCCGTCTTGTAGCATTAGATCATATCACAAGAGTAGCTGCAAGCAATGAGTTTTTAGGACTGTCAAATACTCCCAGAACAGCTATTACATTGGGAGTAAAGAAAATAATGGAAGCGAAAAGAGTCATACTATTAGCGTGGGGTGAATCTAAATCAAATATTATAAAAGAGTCTGTAGAGGGGCCTGTTACCAACCTGGTGCCAGCTTCCTATCTGCAGGAACATAAAAACGCTGCTTTTGTATTGGATCAGGGAGCAGCTCATAAACTTACCCGGATTAATACTCCATGGCTGGTAGAAAAAATAGAATGGACGGAGGCATTGACCCGAAAAGCCGTTTTGGGACTAGCCCAGAAAATAAAAAAACCTATATTAAAGCTTACCGATTCTGATTATATAGAAAACGGAATGAGCGATTTGCTGGCAGATAAAGGGCCTGCATACGATATCAATATCCAAATTTTTAATAAATTACAACATACCATAACTGGCTGGCCTGGAGGTAAACCAGGAGCAGATGATACTAATAGACCGGAGAGAAAAACCCCGGCTAAGAAAAGAGTTCTTATATTCAGTCCGCATCCGGATGATGATATTATCAGTATGGGCGGAACTTTCATAAGACTACATCAGCAGGGGCATGAAGTTCATGTAGCCTATCAAACCTCTGGAAATATAGCTGTAGCAGATTCTGAAGCATTGCGTTTTGCAAATTTTGTGTGTGATTACAATGAAATGTTTGGTATAGAAAATGGTGAAGCGAAAAAGATTTTTGAAAAAGCAGTCAGATTTTTACAGAATAAGAAAAATAGCGATATAGACATTCCTGAAGTAAGACATATAAAGGGCTTAATAAGAAAAGGAGAAGCAAGATCTACCTGCTATTTCGTGGGAATACCAGACAGCCGGATTCATTTTTTGGAAATGCCCTTCTATGAAACAGGCAGAATAGAAAAAAAACCATTGAGCAAAGAAGACATAGAAATTGTAACAGATATAATAGACAAAGTAAAACCCCATCAAATATATGCAGCTGGTGATTTAGCAGATCCTCATGGAACGCACAAAGTATGTTTAGATGCTATTTTCGAATCTGTTAAAAATTTAAAACCGAAGGAATACATGAAAGATTGTTGGTTATGGTTGTATAGAGGAGCATGGAAAGAGTGGTCTATAGAAGAAATAGAAATGGCAGTACCCCTAAGCCCGGACCAAATTTTGGAAAAGCGCTATGGAATTTTCAAGCATCAATCTCAAAAAGATGGAGTCGTATTCCAGGGAACAGATATGAGAGAATTCTGGCAAAGAGCAGAAGAAAGAAACAGAGAAACAGCAGAGACTTATCATAAAATGGGACTTGCCACCTATGCTGCCATGGAAGCTTTTGTAAGGTGGGAATTCTAAAAAATCAAGCAATTTTCTTAATCAAAAAGGATATTTTCTCACAATAAAAGACAGCGTTGAAGTTTTATAAATTACACAAAAGAATATTTTAATTTTGCTGAGGTAGGCAATTGGGAAAATATGAAACCCGGGCAGACATTTTTGATATTCATATTCAGCAAGTTCTGAATTTAGCAATAAACAGCGTAAACAAAAAGCTCAAAGTTTTTTAGATGCAGTAAATTCTGTAGAAGAAATTCACTTCCTAAAGGTTTGTGAAGGAAGTATTATGCCTGTATTTCAAGAATACATTGCAGATATTTTAGGCTGTTTGCAAAGTTGTTCGTAATTGAACTCTAAATTTTTTACATTCTGTTTATGCTTTGATAGGACGTAATTCTTCACAAATATAAATCTCTAAATCAAATTTAATATATATTTAATTTCTTTACTGATACAATTTTTTTTGACCAGTACAGAAAGCAGTCATGGGTGGATTTTTTCCGCCCATTATTATTTTATGCTTTAAAAAAATAATAAGCTAAACGGGTTTTTTCTCAAAAAGGAGAAAAGAATGAAGTAAAGTCTGAAAATCATACCCCAACCTATAGGATCAAACCTACTCAAATACTTTTCAAACTGGTGGTAAAGGGACAAAAACTGGTGGCTACCAGTATGGAGATATGGGGTAAAACTCTACATTTGAGTAACATAGAGTTAATGTTATAGCAATAGTTAGTTCACACTCAAACAAGACTGGCAATCAAACAAAATAAGAAGAAAATAGATAGAGTATTTGTGGATCATCAGGAGGTTTCCTTTTCCATATTTTCCAATTATGCTGGAACAAACGAAAAAATAGAAACAATTGTATTTAAATGTGAAAACAGTACTGAAAAAGTCATTTGTTTCTATAGAATTTGAAGAGCAAAGAGTAATATAAAACCTTTAGAATTTTCTTATCATATCTTATTTATAAAAAAGATTGGTAAGAAGCCAACTACCCTTAAATAGAATAACATTTTAATAAAGTTAATAAAATATGAAGAAAAAAACTATTATTTTGGGTGCACTTCTAATGTCATCTATAACATTAGTGGATGCACAGAAAACTAAAAACAAACCTTCAGACTCTATCACTAAAAAAGTAAAAGATGTGGAAGAAATTGTTTTGGTAGGATATGGAAAACAGAAAAAAGGAACTGTTTCCGGATCTATTGCTTCTGTTGATAAAAAGATACTGCAGGACCGCCCAACAACAAGCTTAGCAGCGAGTATACAAGGTGCTTTACCCGGAGTTACAATTAAGTCTAAATTAGGAGATGTAGGTTCTGTACCTGACTTAAATGTAAGGGGAAGAAGTGTTGCGGGTAATTCACCACTTTATATTATAGATGGTATTCTCTCTAGTGCTGCAGACTTTTCCAGGCTGAGTCCGGCTGATGTTGAAAACATAAGCATATTAAAAGATGCAGCAGCAGCGATCTATGGTACAAGAGCTGGTTATGGTGTCATTCTTGTTGAGACCAAAAAAGGCGGCGGAGGGAAGATGAGCATAGGTTATAATATGTATAATGCCTATCAGACACCCACTTATTTACCCAAGTATGTAGATGCTGTTGAATATATGAAACTAAAAAATGAAGCATATTTCAACGCGGATAATAGTGTCGGTCATTTTTCTCAATACAAGCAGGACCAAATAGATCTTACAGCTGCTGGTACAGACCCGGATAGATATCCTAACACAGACTGGTATAAAGCCACTTATAGAAAAATGGCAAATCTCCTAAATAATGAGATTAACGTATCAGGGGGAGATAAAATTCGTTATTTCGCAAGTTTAGGGTATCTGAAACAGGAGTCTCTATCCCCTACAAAAGGTATGGACAGATATTCTTTCAGGGCAAATACCTCCTCTAAATTAAGTGAAAAATTTACCGTCAATTCTAATATATCGTTTATCAAACAAATGGTTAATGATCGGGGAGATGATATTAATACTGGAGAACTGGCAAGAATAACTCCTACTATGGCATTAAGGCAATCCAACGGATGGTGGGGATCTATAAATGCGGGTAAAGTAGATAACACATTTGCGAATACCAACCCTGTAAGAAATAACATAGAAGGAGGAGATTCCAAGTCAAATGATCAGAAATTTATGGGAGCATTATCCACCAGCTATACTCCTGTAAAAGGATTAAATATAGATGCCCAAATCAGCTATTCAAACTGGAACTATCGTTTAGGTGAATTTACAAATACACTAAACCCTGTATACAATTTTTTAACTAAAGTTCCTATTGCTGCAACGGCAAGAGCAGTTAATAACTATCATGAAAAATGGGAATCTGATGAATTGCTTAATACTCAGGTTTTGGTAGGTTATGAAAAAAAAATATCATCACATTATTTTAAAGTGTTGGGAGGTGCTTCTTATGAAGACTATACACGTAGAATAATAGAGGGTAGAAAATCTAATATACCAAAAGATGGATTACATTCTTTAAGTGCTCTTTCTACCCTTGATGGAACCTTAGATGAATTGAAGTCTAATACCCAGCAGTATGCTTTCCAGTCTGTTTTCGCGCGTATCAATTATAATTACCAGGAAAAATATTTTTTAGAAGGGATTATAAGGGCAGATGCATCTTCGCGTTTTGCTAAGGAAAACAGATGGGGGTATTTTCCTGCAGTTATGGCTTCCTGGAGGTTAGATAAAGAGAATTTTATTAAAAACCTGGATTTTATCAATACACTAAAATTGAGAGGTTCTTATGGTAGCGCCGGATCTATCAATACCATCGGTTATTATGACAGCCAGACCTATATGGATAGTAATTCTACAGTTCTGGGAAATGTTATAGTTGGCGCAGTGGTACCGGGCAAGCTTGGCTTTTCGGATATAGGCTGGGAAACAATTGTTACTAAAAATATAGGACTGGATGGATCTCTATTCAATAATACTTTCACTTTCTCGGTAGATGTATATAACCGTCTTACAAAAGGGGCTTTAATGAACAATCAATTGCAATATGAAACAGGGGTAATTATGGACAGCGATCCTGAAAAAAACCAAACGCCTCCGATAAATGCGGGTGATGTGGCAAATAAAGGAATAGAAATTACTTTGGGATACAATAAGAATTTTGAAAATGGGGACTTTTATATCAATGCTAATTTTGCTAAAAACCGTAATGAAGTTCTTTCACTTGTCAATAGCAAACCTCTGTATAAAGATAACTGGATAACACAAGTAGGAGGTTCAATTGGTGATTTCTACGGATACAAAACTGCTGGTCTCTTAACCCAGGAGGATATTAATAATAATTATCCAAAATTATACAGCTCTTCTCAGGCTGGGGATATAAAGTATGTGGATATAAATGGAGATGGAGTTGTTAATGAGAATGATAGAACAGTTATAGGAAATGATGTTCCAAGTTTTACCTATGGGCTAAGCATAGGAGGCAGATATAAGAATTTTGATCTTAACATAGTAGGGCAGGGGGTAACGAATGTTCAGGTATATCTGGATAAAGAATCTTCTCAGGCATTTTTCAATGGGGCAGGTGCAAAGCAATATGTATCAGATAATAGATGGACTCCGGAAAATCCAAATCCTAATGCCTTGTATCCCAGGATACTGCCATCTGGAGGAGGTGTTCAGAATATTGGTGTTGCTTCAGATTTTTGGCTTTTTGATGCCAGTTACTTTAGAATTAAGTCTGTTACTTTAGGATATTCCATTCCTCAGGAAACCGTTAGCCGGATAGGATTGAAAAAATTCAGAATATATGCCAACTTAGAAAATTATTTTACGTTCAGAGGAGACAAAAGAGTAAAAGATTTTGATCCTGAAATGGCAAGTGCCCGTTCCACATATCCAAACTTAAAAACCATATCATTTGGTATAAATGCAACTTTTTAATTTAATAAAAATCTAAAAAATGAAAAAAATAAAAATTATATTACTATCAGTTTCCCTAACTGTAGTGACTAGTTCTTGCAATTTAGATAGGTTTCCGGAAGACAAAATATCAGAAGATACATTTTGGAAAACTGAAAAAGATGCTACCATGGCATTAAACGGCATTTATGCATATTTGTCTGGCGCAGCTTATAGCAGCTTATACAACGATAGCTTTACCGATAATTCATATGCTCAATATCCCTGGGAAACAAACGCAGTAAACGCTTCTGCAGGAGACATTCTACCTTCTACAGATTTCGGATATGACTTTACTACCATTAGAAAGGTAAATACCTTCTTAGAGAATATTGATAAGATTCCCATGGACAAAAATTTAGCAGGTAGATATAAAGCAGAAGCCAGATTTATAAGAGCTTTCAATTATTTTGATTTATCTCAGTATTTTGGAGCGCTTCCACTCGTGCAAAAATCAGGTGAATTAGATGATGCTTCCCTTACCCCTGTTTCTGAAGCTGAAATTGATAATTTTGTGACCAGTGAATTGAGTGCTATAGAAAATGATTTACCAATTACCTATACCTCTGGTCAGGATAAGGGTAGAATAACAAAAGGTGCCGTATTGGCATTTAAGGCAAGAGTATATTTATACACAGGAAAATACAAAGAAGCTTACGAGGCTGCTCAATCTGTAATGAACTCCGGAACGTACAGCCTTTTTAATATGGCTTCAGTAGATACAAGTACAGACTATGACAGCTTTGTTACCTTTACTTCTGCCACAGATAAAGATAATTTTTACAAAGGTTTAAGTAATTATCAGGCGTTATTCTGGGCAAAAAATGAGGGCAGTATAGAATCAATTTTAGAAGCTCAATATGTACCGGACTCAAAAGGAACATACAGCAATTCCATGACCCTTCTCCTATTGCCCAATGAAGAGAGTGGATGGAGCTCTATAACCCCAACAATTGATTTGGTAAATGCCTATTGGAATAAAGATGGAACGGCATTTACACCCCCTTCTGATGCTGTAAGAGCTTCAAACTATAATGATGGAAATCCAAATGATGCCTATCTGGACGAGTTTAAAAATAGAGATACCCGTTTATATGCAAGTATTATGCACCCCAATGGGCCTTGGTCTTACCTGAAGGGGTTTGGAACAAGCCAGCTCTTCACATGGAGCAAAGGAGGAAACAATACATCGAAAATTGGCTATAACTACAAAAAAATGGCTGATTATAACTCATTAGATGAAAACATAATGGCAAGTAATAATTTTATGCTGATTCGCTATGCAGAGGTATTACTTACCTATGCTGAAGCAAAAAATGAATTGTATGGGCCGGATGCCTCTATTTATGATGCACTAGACAAAATCAGAAGTAGAGTAGGGATGCCAGCAATTAGCAGAACACAGACCAAGCAAACTTTGAGGGATATTATTAGAAATGAAAGAAGAATAGAGTTAGCGAATGAAGGACACAGATTCTATGATATCAGAAGATGGAAGATTGCCCCAAATGTAATGAAAACCATTTATGACATTACCAATACACAGGTTGCAAAAAGAGTATGGAATGATAAGTTTTACAGATTCCCTTACCCTCAGACTGCGGTGGATTTAAATCCAAAATTAAAAGAAGCTCAGGCGGCAAAAGGATATTAATATACATAAAAGATGAGAAGCAAGCATTTGCCTTTATTTTAAAGCTATAGTTTTGGACTCCCAATAGGGCTGATGAAATCAATGATACCATTAGACAATCTTTAAATGAAAGATGTAAAACAGGTATTCACTTGTCTTTTAATTAAATAAACACTGTATGAAAAACAAATTATTTTTGTTAATATTATTTATATCTACGATTTACAAAGCCCAAGATTTTTCTTCAAAAAAAGCTATAGTGGAAGAAGAAGATATAGAATATGAAATTAAACATAAGTCTATGCCCTGGTTTTCAGAAATGAAAGATTATGCAGACTACTTTAAAGTTAAATCGAATTTTGACAAGTATTTTGGAAACCACAGATGGGAAAAAAGCAGACCAAGAAGTCTTGGTGAAGACTGGCTTAGAACGAAGCTGTTTTATTTGGATGAAAAAGGAAAAGTAGTTCCGGAACCTTTGTTAATAAACAATTCAAAAATTAAGAATACACTATTAACAAATACGCAGACTCAAGTGGGAAGCTGGTCTATGATCGGTCCACTGAACAGTGCTACTACATCCTATTCAAGTGTTGGAAACCATGGTGGGTATGTATATTTAAATAGAATGGATCCTACCAGTCCTCAGAAGGTATTTGTATCTTTTACCACTGGCGGGTTATGGCGTACAGTGGATGGGGGCTCAACCTGGAATTTGGTTGATAATGGTTTCCCTGATTCTAAATATAATGATATAGATGTGTGTATCTCCAATCCGCAAATTGTTTATGCATTAAGTGATAAACAGCTTATTAAATCCACCGACGGAGGTCTTAATTGGCTTACAACGAATATGACTGCTAATAATTATCCGGGCAAAGCATATGATATTGCCGTTTCACCCATAAATCCTGATATTGTAGTTGTTCGTTGGGGAACATCGCTTTATCGCACAATCAATGGGGGGAACTCTTGGAATGAAGTTTATACTGGGCTTCCTAATTATGAAATATGGGACTCATCCATACACAGTGAATGTTTGGAATGGGATCCCAATAATAGTAATTCGGTTTATTTTGCGAGTACTTCCAATAATAATGTTTTCAAAATTTATAAATCTGCGGATCAGGGAGCGAGTTTTTCCCAATTGAATTCTACCACACTAAGTGCTTCCTCAAATGGTCAAATCATCGGGTGGGCGAAAGTTTTTTTACCTACTAATAATGCGTCATCATTCTATGTAGCGGTAGGAACAGGGTCGAGTGCTTATAGTCATAATGCAGTTCAATTATATAAATTAAATAAATTAACAGGAAATGTAGAGCTTACCAGAACCAATATGATTTCCGGTATTGGAGACCCATATAATCATGATCCGGTATTACACCACGGAGATATCCAGATGGATCGTCGCGATGAAAAAAAAATTGCTTATGGGAGTGTTGGAAATCAAAAAATACACATTTCTACAAACAATGGTGTTTCATTTTCAGTATCCTCAGGAACTACTCATCATGATTTCAGGAGCATTGATTTTATGAATGGAAAGTTAATCGTAGGAAGTGATGGAGAAATGGCAGATTCTAATGATTTGGGAAATACTTTGACAACAAAAACCAATAGTATCAGTAATCATGAATTATGGGGATTTGGCAGTGCATTTAAAAGTAATTTAGTTGCATCAGGAAATAACCATGGCCCTGTTATGATAAAAGAAAGTGCTAATGGGTTTACATGGTACAATGGTTCAGGTGCTGATCAGGGAAACACAGATGTAAATCCTTTGGATGATCGTTATATTTACAGCCAGGGATATAGTAATTACCGTTATTTCAGAACCGGTGTACATACTTTAATAGAGGAATCTAATTTTTTAGATTTGGGAGGCATCTATGATTATTTCAATTCTATAGAATTTCATCCTAATAAATATTACACCATTATTACGCATCATGCAGCTCAATATCCGGTTGGAAATCCTAATCTCGCAACATGGAAAAACTCTCTTATCAAAACCGAAGATAATGGAAACAGCATTTCTATTGTTAAGACTTTTAATCAAAAAGTTTTCAGAGAAAAAATTTCTGCTAAGAATCCAAATATAATGATTGTTGTAGAAGGTATTACCAATAATAAGCTTTGGAAAACTACAGACGAAGGAGCCACTTGGACCGACATCACACCCAATACCGCCATTACATCAGGTCCCAAAAATATATCAGATATTGCTATTGGGGATGGTAACGCTAATGAAATCTGGGTCACGTATAGTGGAGTTCAGTCAGATTGTAAGGTATTAAAATCTAATGATGGCGGAGCAACCTGGTCCAACCTTACATCCTCAGTATTAACTTCATCTCCTCTTACAAAAATTATTTTCCAAAGAGGGTCTAACGGCGGAGTATATGTAGGCAATAAAGCAGGAGTGTTTTACAGGAATAACAATATGAATAATTGGGTGCTGCTGGGTAATGGTCTTCCTATGTGTGATGTACGATTTATGTTTATTAATTATAATGAAAATAAGTTAAAAATAGGAACATCCAGAGGTGCATTTGAGCATACTTTATATGAGATAAGCCCTCCTGATGCTTTAATATCAGTTGGAAACAATAAAATTAGCTGCCCGGTTATAGAGAAAGTCCAGTTTAAAGATTATTCAGTTGTACGTAATGCCAGTGCAACATGGCAATGGAGCTTTCCTGGTGCCACTCCCCCCACTTCATCATTAGAAAATCCGGTAGTATCTTATAAAAATGCTCCGAATGGGTTTTATTCTGTAACATTAACCGTCACAGATCAGTACGGTACCAGTACACAGACATTAAATAATTTTATTGAAGTAAATAATCAATGTGCTCAAATTCTTCTTAATCCGGCTAAAGATTATAGAATTGTAAACCGTGCAAGCGGGAAATCTCTTGATATATATTCCGGGGCTTTGGCTGATGGAGCGCAACTGATTCAATCGGACTATATGGGGAGCAACAGCCAGAAATGGAAATTGTCTCAAACAGGAGGAAATTATAAAATAATTAATAAGAATAGCAACAAACTG
>NZ_JBMDJJ010000036.1:0-35777 GCF_057809135.1 Chryseobacterium sp. FG46
CGCTAAGGTTCGCAAGGTTTGTTGGATAACGTTTTATATTTTGTTCGCAAAGGCAATTCGTTCAGCCAAGACCTTACTGTATACATTGCTGAGTGAAACGCCTCTGCGATCGAAAGAAATTTAACATCATAAAAAGCTTTGCGAACACAGCGTTTAATAATATACGAACTTACATTAAAATTCACAAGCGCAGCGGATTGGCCATTCACTATTGACATTTTACCTGTCGTAATTCTTCATAATATACTCAAAGTAGTGAATCATCTTCAGATAGTTTTCAATGCTAAGGTATTCATTGGTGCTGTGAATACTCTGTTGTTCGGCAGTGTTGATCTTGATCGGCATGAATCTATAGACATTTTTGCTTACAATCTCATATTTACCGGCATCCGTTCCAGCCATAGTAAGATAAGGGGTAACAATGGCTCCGGGATGAATTTCTTTCACGCCGGCTTCTATTATTTTAAAAGCTTTGGTATTGGTTGGAGAAATAGCAGAGGCTTCCCTGGTATTGTCAATTTCTTCTACCTCAACATCAAAACCTTCAGTGGCTTTAGCAATATGGTCTCTTACATCTTTCAACGAATTTCCTGGAAGCAATCTGAAATTGACAACAAATTCCACTTCGGGAGAAAGCACATTGGTACCGTCACTTCCCTTCATCATCGTTAAAGCTGTTGTGGTTCTTACCAAAGCATTGGTTGTATTGCTTTTGGTAAGCTGGGAGATCAATACCGGTTTTAAAAGCCATTGATTGGCCAGTGCCATTCTTGTGGTAAAAGGCATTTCACCTCCGATATTAGTAAAAAATTCTTTGATTAAAGGGGTAATAACAGGCTTCATCTGATGATCTTCCAGACGCTGCATGATGGCAGCTGCTTTCCCGATAGCACTTTCCATAGGAGGCATAGAAGAATGCCCGCCAAGTCCTTTAACTTTTATTTTTGCGGAAAGAAAACCTTTTTCTGCACACCCTACAACAGCCACATCCGTATCAATTCCTGCTACATTTCCTTTTCTCATAATTAATCCGCCTTCATCATAAACAGCATCAAACTTCAATCCTTTTTTCTTAAAATAATCTGCAATCTGCATTGCTCCTTTTTT
This sequence comes from Chryseobacterium sp. FG46, assembly GCF_057809135.1. Taxonomy (NCBI): domain Bacteria; kingdom Pseudomonadati; phylum Bacteroidota; class Flavobacteriia; order Flavobacteriales; family Weeksellaceae; genus Chryseobacterium; species Chryseobacterium sp. FG46. Next base: position 1,108 of record NZ_JBMDJJ010000036.1, read on the forward strand.
TCCACCCACTTCTTCATCAAAACCGAATGCAAGATAAATATCACGTTGTGGAGTCTGTTTATTTTTAATCATAGAATTCATGGATTCCATTAGGGAGAAAAGCATTCCTTTCATGTCTATTGCGCCTCTTCCATAGATTCTTCCATTGGCAACAGCGCCTGAAAAAGGGGCAAAATCCCAGTCTTCAGCAACTTTTGAAACAGGCTCCAGCGGTTTATCATCCGGGCGGAATACATTTTCTTCATTGTTCTTTATATCAGCATCTCCGGGAGGCACAACATCCATATGGGAAAGGAATAAAATGGGTTCCAGCGCAGGATTGCTTCCTTTAAGCCTGAACACCAAGCCATATTGATTGACTTCAACATTTTCGGTATTCTGATAGACTAATGGATAAGAGGTTTTTAAATAGGATTTGAACTGTTCAAACGGCGCATAGTCGAATTCCCCCAAACTCCCTGTAGAAACGGTTGGTACTTTTATTCCTCCTGAAAGTCTCATGACTGCAGAATCATTTTTTACCGGTTTCCAGCCCTCGCCTGCCCCGATATTATTTTTCTTAAACGGATAGGTGTAAGTTTTGATCAATACTACAGCAGCCAGAATGACTATAATTCCCAAAATGATTAAAAGAAATTTTTTCATAGCAAATAGTTTGTGAGGTGATTTTATTCTATAAATATAACAAAGTATTTTATGCCCAACAATTTAAAGTCTGGCTTTTTCATCAATGGAACATTTACAGCAGATTCTTTGGAGTATAGATAACGGAGCGTTTTTATGGTAAAACGCAAAGTTTTCTATTCTTAAAAATGAATATAAGGGAGCAAATCTGGAATCTACAAGTTGATTGGATGAAGCTTTGTGGCTTTATAGTTTTTTGTGTTTTGTTTTCAACGCAAAAGCGTTAAAGGATTATATTCTGATGCATATTTGTAAGGCGCAAGAAAATCAAAGATTTTCACCAGGCGAATTGCAATAACATTCTTGTGCCTTAAAAAATGATTATGATTGTTTTCGCACCGTTGCGGTTTCTTTTAATTCAGGATTTCATTCATTTCGGTTAAAATGATTGGCTTTCCATCGGTGATTACAATGGTATGCTCGTGCTGGGCCATGTAACCGCCTTTATTGCCTACCATAGTCCAGCCGTCATTTAATTCTACTGCAAGATTGGAATCCGTGGAAATAAAAGTTTCAATAGCCACCACAGAGTTTTTCTTAAAACGTCTGGAATCATAGCGGTTTCTGTAGTTCAGTAATTCATCAGGCTGCTCATGTAAACTTGTTCCTACTCCATGGCCCGCAAGGTTTTTAATGACTTTAAGACCTCTTTTCTTTGCTTCTGTTTCCATTAAGTGTCCTATATCTGCTATTTTTACGCCGCCTTTTATGTTGTCTATAGCTTTTCTCAGGATATCTTTGGAGGCTTCCACCAATTTTTGATGTCCGTGAATATCTTCTCCGATCACGAAAGAACCTCCATTATCTGCCCAATATCCGTCCAACTCTGCAGAAACATCAATATTGATCAGATCTCCTTCTTTCAAAATCCTTTGATCTGTGGGAATACCATGGCAGAATTCATTATCTACGCTGATGCAAGTCCAGCCCGGGAATCCATAGGTCAGATAAGGTGCTGATTTTGCCCCGAAACCTTCAAGAATTTTAGCCCCATACTCATCAAGATCTTTTGTGGTGATGCCGGGTTCAGCATAATCCATCATTTTCTTCAGCGTATAAGCAACGGCTTCACTTACTTTTTGCATTCCGATCATTTGATCTTCGCTGGTAATTGACATATTTATTTGATTATTGTTGATTCTTACAAAGTTAGAAAATTAAAATATTCTAAACTGATCTGTTTTTATTCACCAGATCCAAAAGAGGCTGTCCAAACTTTTTGGACAGCTTCAATTTTTGCTGATTTTATTCGTACCCATATACAGGAGGAGTATATGAATATTTGATTCTCAGAGAGTGTATTCGACTTTTAGGACACTCTCTTTGTTTATCTGCCACACGATACAATCGTGCGGGAGCGGGGGTTTGAAGGTATTTCTTAAATGGCTATAACCAATTAATGAGCGGCTGCAGACACTTTCTATAGCAGCCGAAAGCACTTCCGACGCTGCTGAAGACAGTTGATACACCAGTTCCCGGCACTTTAACAGGTATAACAGGATATTTTACAGGATATTTTTTAACCTTTACTTTACAGAATGTATTATCTTTGAGTCTTCACAAATTGATTAAAGAATGGACTACAAAATACATCAGGGAAGAAATGTAAAACGTTTCAGAGAAATGCTGGGCATCAAGCAGGAAGCATTGGCGCTGGATCTGGGCGATGACTGGAACCAAAAGAAAATTTCTTTACTTGAACAAAAGGAAACCATTGAAAACCAGCTGCTGGAAAAAATATCCGAAGTACTGAAAATTCCTGTAGAAGCTTTTCAGAATTTTGATGAGGAACAGGCTGTGAATATTATAGCGAACACTTTTTCTTTAGATAATGGTTCAATATTCAATGCCCATAATACTAATCCTATATTCAATCCAATAGAAACTATCCTTAAACTTCACGAAGAAAAGATAGCTTTGTATGAACGTATGCTGAAGGAAAAGGATGAAATGATGAGCAGGCTGGAAAAGCTGCTGGATAAGTAAGAGCGTTTATAAGAAATATGCTTTTAATAAAACGAAAAGAGGCTGTCCAAAATTTTTGGACAGCCTCAATTTTTGCTGATTTTATTCGTACCCATATACAGGAGGAGTATATGAATATTTGATTCTCAGAGAGTGTATTCGACTTTTAGGACACTCTCTTTGTTTATCTGCCACACGATACAATCGTGCGGGAGCGGGGATTACACCTCAAACACAGATATATCATTAAAAAGTAATAACTTTTTTTGAAAACTTATAATTACTAAATCCCTTTTTATTTGCAATTATATCATACTCTTTTGTATCTTTTGGTAATGCCTTGAAGATTTCTTCTTTCATTTTACTAAAATACAAATATAAATACGTTTTATTTATTGTATTCGATATAGGGATATTCTTTAATACAACCTTAGTTTTACCCTTGGGTATGATAAAAAGAGTAAATGATTTATTTGTATTTTGTACAGGAAAATCATTCATAGGATCTTGAACAGAATCTTGAATAGAATCTTGAATATAACTGATACGATCTTTAAAGAAAAAATTATAGTCAATAATAGTTTGTTTATCTTTCTCAATGACTTTTGGGTAAGTCTCCTTTTCTTCAAAGTCATCATAATTATATAACATTACATATTTATCATCGTTATTATTTTCTACTGAAATTGAAATATTATATAATGCTTTTTTCTTTTCAACTGATAAAATTTCAACTGAAAGTTTATCAATTTTAGCTTTTTCTTGAATAATTTTATTTTCCTTACATGAAAATAAAATTATAAATAGTATTGTCATTATACTTTTACCTAGTTCGACCTCTAAAACTTTCATATGATGCTCTTAATTTAAGTCCATGCTCTTTTCTTATCTTATTTTCTGAATATCCATCCTTACCTAAAAATCCGGAAAATCCAGATGCTCTAAATTCAGATTTAGGATATGTTTCTGTTAATTTTTTCCCTTTCAAATCTGAATAATCATGTATGGCATTAGTTTTATTCAGTGTTCCATTAAAATGATCTTTAGCATGTATTAATTCATGTCCTAATATAATAAAGTTTGGTGCTGTTTCGTACATAGTTTGTCCATCTTCTCCAGAAACCCGTACATCTTGTTTCCCTTTAGGGTTAAATGTTATATCAGAATCTGTTCCGACACCATTTGATGCTGATTCCTTATTTTCAGCTGTGGCAAAATTACTTTCACCTATTCTTATATTAACATTATGTTCATCAGTTATTAAATCTCTTATCAATTGAGTTCCATTTTCATACTTACCATTTTTTTCAAACTTCTCAATAAAAACATGAGTTTTTCCATTAACACCTTTAACTGTTGTTAACTTATCTCTTGTTAATTTTTGAAGATTTGCCATGATAGCATCAATGTCTTTTTGGTCGGTTCCACTGGGAATCGTAATATCTTTATTTTGCATTCCGTCCGGATCGATAAATCTAATCGGGTTATTAAACGCATAAGTATAAGGTGACCAACGACGTGAAGTTTCCGCCAGCGGATCTACGACGCCCCATCTTCCGATGTCAGCCATATAAAACCTTGCCCCGTAATCATACATTCCGGTCTCCTGCAGTTCCTTCCCATTATACTTGTAGTTATAATAACCTCCAAAGTTTGAGTAAGAAGACCCTCCTATATGGTTTAATCCAAATGGATAATAATTGTTGGTATCTGTAACTTCAAGAACCCCTTCGCTGTTTTTGGAAAAGCTTACCCTGGCATTCCCAAGGTGATCTCTGTACTGGTAAATATAACGGTTTTCTGTGAAACTGTAAAATCCTTCTGCTGTAGGCACAAAATCAAGCCTCCATTGTGGAGTTAAGTCAATATCAGGGAACAGAAGCCCCGTATTTTTATAGGCCTGATGTTTAAAAGCTGTTTAATCTGATTAAAAACTATAAAAGCATTATTTCTTAAGAAGCTACTTTTGAGGATAAACCGGATTTTAAGAAACCTGATTTGATTAACATGCATAATGGGGGAAGCTCAATCAATGATCTTTAAAATGCCGGATCAAATACTTATACTTACCAACAAAAATTTAATTTTTTTTAATAAAAATGTAGCCGCATTATAAAAGCACACCCCCCCGCAATTTTGCAAGGGTTGTTTTTTTATCTGCCACACGATACAATCGTGCGGGAGCAGGGTTTATTAAAGCTGCTAAACTTAAAAATATTGCGGCAATGTAGTTCTGTTTCCGCATACAAAACAGAATATCATATAACACAAAAACCTCGCATTTTGCGAGGTTTTTTATTTATCTTCGAGGGGTTTTTATATAGACTCTGACTTTATATATTTCCTATCAATAAATTTAATCAAAGAATAATCTTTAGAAGTTATCTCCCAAAAACCATCATCAAAAAATTCTAAACATATCTGATTATTTTTATAAGCATCCATTTCATCAGAATACATTTTTATGTTTTGTCTAGCATTATCTATCAATATTTCAATCTCATATATTTGTTCTATATTGATTATTGCCTCTAAAAATAAATTCAAATCTGTGAATATAGTTACAGCTTCTGATAATTTATCATTAGAGTAGTCTATAGTTGATCCATAGAATCTCACGATTCCAAAATTATATGATCTATATTTAGAATCAAATTCAACAATATCATTTAAAAATGATATTAACTCCGTAACCTCACTTTGATTACTTTTAATTTTTATTTTTTTATATTCTGACATAATATTAATCTATTGGCAAAGCTGTTTTCCCTCTTGATTTTGCACCTCCTGTTGGATTCGGTTGCCATTTATGCTTATGTGGATTCGGATGATTTTGGGGACGTCCATGATCTGTCATGTCGTAATCCCACTCGGGCTCCCCATTCTTAAACTCTCTTCCTTGCCTATAAGCGCCTTTTCGTCCTTGTCTTGTGCCTAATTGTGTATGGTGGGTTCCTGCTGCTTCAGGATCTTCTTCTGCGTGTCCATGCTTACTCTTTCTTAATGGATCATCACTTGTTCTTCCATCATCAGGTACTTTTACTCCATTTACGTCTTTATCTTCTTCAGCTGTATCTTCAGTTTTTAAATTTCTGTAACCTGCACCAGGATCTGCAATAGTGGTGTATCCTGTACTTGGAGGTGTAAACTGATTAACCGTCCACCAAACTCCGGCTCCTATTAACATTGCTGCTGCTACAACATCGGCAGGACCGGGAACAGGTGAATCTGCCTGTGAAACCATTAAAGCCATCATTGCTAAGTTTCCTGGTCCGGAATCACTACTTTTTGCTTTTCCGGTAAGAGTAACTTCTTGAATTTGTATTTCTTTTACAGCGGTATTCGTGTCAGGCTCATAAACATACACATTGTTTGGATCATTAATATAAGGTTGAAATTGTGGCGTATTTGGACAGGTAGGACACGTTGCTAATTCTCCAGTCATTCCTGTAGGGTCCCAAAAACTTATAGGATTATTCCAAACGTAGCTGTAAGTTTCATGAGTGTATTGGCTTCTTGGATCCACCACGCCCCATCTTCCTAAGTCAGCCATATACATCCTCGCTCCATAATCATACATGCCACTTTCCTGCAACTCCTTTCCGTTGTACTTGTACTGATAAGCATTCTGAGTTGTAGCGGTGTAATTATGCAATAATCCGAAAGGATAATAATTATTTACTTCTACAATTTCTCCCGGTCTCCAATCATCTATACAAAGCCATCCTGTACAGTTTGAAGCATTGTATTGTCTGGGTTGGATAATTCCATCTCCACTGATATCACTATAACTTAACCTTACGTTTCCTAAATGGTCTGTAAAATTATATATATATCGGTTCAACAAAGCATCATAATACCCTTCTGATGTAGGAATGATTCTTAGTTTTAATTCCGGAATTTCATTAGGATCAGGATGGTAAGTACCTTGTCCATTCCATAATTCTATACCAAATGTACTCTTATACTGAAATCCATCCAGATAATGGGTCTCCAAATTTTTAAAGAGCTTCTTCACCTTTACTCCATCTGCCCGATAAGTGTATTGGGTGATATTGGAGTTTTGGGTAATCTGTTTAGGTAAATTTAGATAATTATATTGAATTGATGAAATACCTTTATCAGGATGGCTGATCATATTTCCATTTCCATCTACCGTATCATTATCATAACCTATAATATTGGGAGTTAAGGAATAAGGATATCCCGAGGAATTCTGCTGCTGATCTGTAACTTTAACCAATTTATTTCCTGCATAATCGTACTTCAGATTATCAATCATTAAAGTGGTGTTACTTCCTGGAAGCAACCCTTGAGTTCTAACCAGATTCAGGATATTTCCATTCATGTCATAAGCCAGAAGCTCATTGTATTCTTTTGCATAAGGGTTTGTATCTTTCTGATAAAAACCACCTGTAAGTCTGTTTAAACCATCATATGCGTAGCCATATCTTTTTAATGGTTCATTATCTTCTGTAAGGGTTTTCCAGGATACTTCAGCTATATTTCCGTTGTATCTCGGCTTTACTTTTTGATTTGGATAATCTGCATTAGGAATTTCCAACCCTTCTACTTTATTATAATTGATCTTATATCCAAAAAGGTCACTTCCTAAGTTGGCAGGATCATTAATCTGGGTCATCCAGCCCCGGATATTATACTTGTAATCAATCTGCTGAAGCGGGGAAGAAGCCGTAACTCCTCCTACTTTCTTAGATTCCAGCTGGGAAAGTTCATTGTATTTATTCTGAGCAAGAATTTCTACCGGATTACTATCCACCTGATGCTTATGTGCCAGCAGCCTGTTCTGATGATCATACTCAAAGGTTTCTGTAATGACTCTTTCGGTATCAGAAGTAAGTCTTTTATGCTTTGTAATGGTCTGTTGTGATAATCCTGCAAAATCCAGTTTGGATTCTGTATGGGTGTATCCCCCCAGATGATTGATGGAGTAGCTTCCAATCGCTCTTCCCTTCCTGTCATAATAGGTATAGTTCTTTGTCCAGTTATCATCCTCAATGTTCTTTACCAAACTCATCACAGGAAGTCCTTTGGTGCTTCTTCCGTCAGCCGTAGGAGTTTCAGTCAATGTAGATTCTCCCTGAATCGTTGAAGGAAAGGCAGGATTAAAGCTGTAGGCAGGATAAGAGTCGTAATAATTAATACTTAAAACCTGGGTAACGTTGGTGGGAGTGGAAAGCTTGGTATAATATACAGGCATACCGTTTACGGTAAATCCGGCAGCAGCAGTCTTAGTCTCATATAAATTAGTATTGACATTGATACTGTTTTGCATTGATGCTCTGCTTGCTGCATTATTGGTAATTCCAGTGTAAACAACTCTTCCAAACTGATCATATTTGGTAAAGAGCCATTGCCCCTTTCCCTTAAGGACTGTATCCTGGGTCAGAATAAGCTGATCTGCTTTATTATACACCATATACTCCCAGCCTTTGCCGGGAAGTTTCTTTTCTATCAATCGTCCTCTGCCATCGTAACGGTACTGATAGCACAATGTATTGAGCAGATCATTTGTAAGAGGTTTGTGAACAGCCATAGGAGGTATGACAAAAGCCAGCTGATCATATTCATTATACACATAATAGGTATCGATATGTTCTGAAGAACTCTTTACTTTTCGAACTAATACAACCTGACCTTTACCATTTTTAAATTCTATGGTTTCATTGTCATCCTCATCTTTTACAGCGTTTTTATAAAGCTGGTTAGGGGCATACACTGTGGCAGGCGATAAGCTCAGTATACTTTTAGTAGCCCCATCTACCCAGCTTGTGGTGGTGGTAAACTGATAGACTTCATTCAATCCGTTGGCGTCATAGCTGAACTTCACAGGTTTTCCGTTCCACTCATTGCCCACCTGTTTCTGTTCCAGAATCCTGTCCAGAGGAGAGTTTTCCAGCACTTTTTCAGAATAGATCTTTTCATTCCCATAGGTGTTAGGATAAACACCCAACGGCCCTGAATAATAGTTTCCGTTACTTGTGGAAAGTTGGGGAACAGGAAGATAGTCTTTCACCTGCCTTCCGAAAGGATCATATTCTATATGGGTCACTACATCACGTCCCAGTGGTGAGGCTTTGACATTAACAATCTGCCTGGGTCTTCCCAACCCGTCAAAATACTGAACGGTTTCTGAAGATTTGGTAGCCGTGGCTCCGTTATAATCCAGATACGTTTTACTCTGGACATAGTTTTCCGTATTGGCAATAGTGGAAAGCTGGGCATAAGTAATCCCTGTAATAAACAGAAAGCTGATTAGGATTATTATCTTTTTCATGGTTTGTTTTATTTTTGGTATTGGAAGTTAAAGTTTAACGGATTACTAGAAGACGGATCAACCGTTCCCGATAGCAGTGTAGCATTACAATTTCCCGCAGTATCTACAAATACTTTCCATTGACGACCAGATTCGCTAAAATTTATTGTACGATTAACAGATGGTATACAAGCAAATCCTACTTTCCCGATATTTATTCCGTTTGACCAGCTCTGCCAAATGCCATAACCCGAGAATGATACATAGAAGTTGACATTATTATTAACTGTTGAGGTGGAGTTATAACTGTACTGAGGACTCCCTATAACAGAAGAAAAAGTAAAATTACAAGATACTACAGGAGTACAGTTACCATTTTGATTAGCTATATTCTGACCATTGATATTAATATCATCTAATGCTTTTTGGTCTGCTGCCAACTGACTAGTATCTGAGATGTATGTTCCTGCTGGGACAATATAAGTATAAGAACCCCCAACCATATTTTCAGAACAATTAGTTCTTGTGAAAGTCTGACTCTTTTCAGCATTAGAATAAGATGTCGAAGAATTATTTCTATATCTATACTTGTATTCCTTTAATACTTTATTATTTATGTCTACAATTTTTTCTAATCTATTGGTAGTATCATATTTATAAAGTTCTCTAATTCCTGATGATGGTGTAACGCTTGTCACTCCAATTAGAGGATCATATGTATAAGTAGTAATTTGATAATTAGCTAAATTTACATTTTTCCTTAAATTATCTTCTGCATTTAGAAGAGCTTGTTCATTTGATGGATTTAATGCGTCATAATCAGATGCATAGATTATATCATTGATATACATTGCAATATTATCATATTGTGCACCTTCAATTTTTGCTATAGGTAATGAGGAATTATAACCCCAAATAATTGATACAGGTATTCCCCCCTTAGGAGTATACTGAAGAAGATTTCCTTTATCATATTTATCAAGTCTAATTTCTGTAGCTGTACTGTTATTCGACATATCATATGAGATCACTGATTTTGGAAGTACAAAATTACCTATCTGACTATCAGGCAAAGAAGTCGGATAAACAGTTTCCGTCTTGGATAAAGCTTTTGTAACTCCATTATTTGTTTGTGTGGTAATAGTTTCCAAAGGAATCCCAACCATATTTTTACCAAGCAACAGTTGATTATTTTTTTCTTGGGCATAATTATAGGTTGTCTCACTGAATGATAAATCTGGATAGGTTGTTTTTTGAATACTTGGTTGATACTTATTATTATATGTGATTATTTTTTTTGTTTCAACATAATTAGTTGACCCCACAGGAAAATATTCTTTTTCAGTTGTTGACTCTAATAAGGATTTGTATAAATTTATACTATAATTATGGATCAATCCTCCAAATCCAGAATAATTAGTGGAAGCTGGGTTAAAATCAGGAACATAACTTGTCACAGGATCTAGTATAGCAGCAGGTATAAAGTAGGTGTTAAGATTATCAGGATAATTAAATTTATACTTATACGATATTTCTCTAAGTATTCTATTTTGATCATCATATATAATTTCTTTTGAAATATCTCCATTGCCGATAAAAGAAGTATTTCCCCTTGGTATCATCGTAAGACATGACTGTGCATAACTATTTGAAAAATAACTTTCCGTCTTCCCCTTTCCTACTATATGTTCTACAACCTTGCTATAGCCAATCTGTCCACCTTGAGGAAGCGTAGAAGTACTTTGAGATGGCGCTCCTTCAAATACTGAAACCTTAAAAGGTCGATCTCCTCCATTAGTATTCATAGAGCATGCAGGGTTTGCAACAAAATTAAATCCATAAGCTCGTTCAATAAAACATCTATTCTCAATCTCAAAAAAATTCGGAAATTGAGCCAAATTACCATTGGAGGTTATTTTTGTTCCATTATTCTGGAGTTCATCATAAATATAATTTTTTGTAATTGGATTTGATCCAGCTGCTTCTCTAGATTTAATAGTTTTTATTCTTACCCCACTCCCTGAACTGTAATTATATTCTATGTTATTAATAATACTTTTTTCGTTTATATAATCAATTTTGTATGAATTTGAAATTGTACTGTTATTATTAGGTTCTTGTATATTGCCTGAGGTAAAATCAGCGTTATAGGAACTTCCTATCTCATATGTTCCTTGTTGTAATAATATACTATCATTAAATTCATAAGCTGACATCGAACCTATATTCGGATTATATATTTTCTTTACAATCTGACCTGTTGACTTATCTTTAATATATATCCAAAAAGATAGAGTTGCTAATCCGTTTAAAGATGATAAGTAGAAAAAATCAAATTTTGTGTAAATGTTTATTTTAATATCATTTCCAATCACTTTAAATTCATTAGAATTATTTGTATGCATTGCATTTCCACTCATAAGATTAATATTGTGAAATGATGCCACTTCTTTTCTTGTATTGTCATTTATTAATGATTGTATAGGAAAATTTGAAAAAGTATTGGGCTCATACTCATAGTCTGTTTTCCCACCTGTTGGATATTTTATAGCTGTTAACATTCCAGCTAAAGAGTATAATGATGCCCTTCTATCTGACAAATAATGTTTTCCATCAACAGAATAATTTCTATAGATACGAATATCTACATCATTAGTATTTAGTGGTGGGGCTGTTTGATAGTACCAGTATCCAGTTTGATCTCTCTTGATAGAGTTTATATTATAAATGACTTTTCCCTTTAAATACTTTTCTGGGTCTGGAATATATGTATCACTATTTTCTTTCCCATTAAAATATCCCCAGAAATCCGTTGAAAAGCTTAATTTATTAGGTAAATTATAAGTTGTATTATATTCAAAAGAATATTTTTCGTTAGTTATTGACTCTGTAACATCCAATAAACGTAGCCTGTGAGTAAATATTTTATTATCAGCAGATAACCAATTTGCTATTGGGCTTGTATCCAAATTATCGGTTGCTACAAAATAATCATAATTGAAATCATACTGTTTAATTAATTTATAATTATTATAGATCCTAATTGATGACAATTTTTTTGAACCATTTACATCATCTCTGTCAGTCCAATGAAATTCTATTTTACCATTTGTAAATTCTATTTTATCAAGATAACTTTCACTTATTCTTTGCTTGTTATACTCTGTAAGCCCCACCATATTATTAATGTGATTAGATGGTTGTTGTCCATCAGCATAAGTAAAATTTACCTTTGTAGTTTTAAATCCTGCCAATCTGTCTTTATTAACGATAGTTGAATTTGAATAAAGAAAATTAATCTTGTGACCTTTTACATCTTCTATTTTACTCAAATAACGGGAAGCACCTGTAATATATGTTCCTACCTGTGGCCAGGACAAATCTGCATTACCATCAAAATAATAAATTAAGCCTTTATCATCAATTACTTTAAATGTATTTGCTCCTCCAGAACTAGGTTGAAAACCGCTTGGAGGAATTACTTTAAAATCTATATTTTCTTGACCTAAAATTGCAAATTTAGCATAATTAGTTTTTACTGTTTTCGACATGTCTAAATAAGCTTTATATGTCTTATTGGGTAAATTAATCAAAAATAAGTCGGGCTGAAAATCATACCCAATGTACAAAGAATTTGTAATTGCGCTAAAATCATTTGTAAAAAATGAATTTATTTGTGTACTTGTATTCCAAGGTACAGTCGGGCAACCTGATACGGAGCCAAGAGCTCCAATAGCATTTTTAGGGTACGTATTATAATATCCATACAAGCTAAAATCATTTGTTCCTGCTATGATATGAGATACCATACCACCATTATTAAGTGTCCAGCCTAAGCCTACAGAAGATGCTTCATCATTTACTTTAATTCCACCCGCATGATAAGAAATCGAAATGGGAACTTCAATATCTCCCTCTTTAATAGTATAAAGAGGAATACTAATGTTAGGTACACCTGTATATAATGATACTGGAGTTTCTGCGTATCTAAACAATGCAGCTGCATTAGGTGATTGTACCGCTGTATTGTTGACAGCATTTTGTATTATGGATGAGTTTGTCTGAGCTTGAACCTCTGTAAACATCATAGACAAACTCGAAATTAAAATTATTAATTTTTTCTTCATGAAAATAGTTTTATTTCTTAATCAGTTTAGCATTCGCTGTTTTATTATTATCCGTTTTTATCGTCACCAGATAAGCCCCTTGCACTAAAGCCTGGGTATTAATCTTCGTGACTCTGTTCTTTGTTTTTAGATTCTGCAGCTGTCTTCCACTCATATCATACAACAGAATATCAGCATCCTTGAAATCAAAGCCGATTTCCACATACGCATAATCAGAAACAGGGTTCGGATAGATTTTGATGTCATATTTTTCGATCAGTTGATCAACCTGCTTATCTCCCAGCTTCACAATCTTCCAGTTTTCTTTGCCCAATTCTTCTGCACTGGTTCCGGCCAGAACAATAGAGCCGTCTCTGTTGAGCTTTAAGTCAGAAAGCCTTTCCTCTTTTTTTCTGGATTCTCCGGTGATATGCTTTCTCCACTGTTCATTGCCGTTTGGATCAAGGTACAGCATCCAGAAAGTTTCGTCATCGGTTTGTATTCTTCCTTCGGCCTGGGTATAGCCTCCCAGCAGAATGCCTTTAGACTTCTCGCTTCCATCTTCCATCTTCCCGCTTATCACACTCATTCCCATCAGGATATCTCTGTTTTTAAAATTGTAGGATTTCTGCCACTGTTCTTCCCCTCTTTCATTCAAAGAGATCAGCCAAAGGTCAGTTCCTTCTTCAATACCTACCGTTTTGTTGCCTGATCTTTCTGATCGGGATTCTCCGCCAATGATAAATCCATTGGAAGTTAAAGCCAGGGTTCTCAAATGATCATCACCTTTCCCTCCAAAATTCTTTTCCCATTCTACTTTTCCGTTTTTGTCCAATTTGACAATCCAGTAGTCGCCTTCACCGAAGTTGCTGCTGGCTTTGGAATAAGAGTCGAGCTTCACACCACTTCCAGCCTCCAGCTTCCCGCTTCCTGCCTTTACTTCAGAACTCCTGGAATAAATTCCCAATAAAGCCCCCCCATCTCTGGTTGGAATCATCTTCTCTACTTCATCTAAGCCTTTTCCACCTAAAATGAACTGGGAAAGTTCTTTTCCGTCTTTGTCTAATCTGGTAATTAAAACATCTTTTGAGCCGTAACCTTTTGAAGAATTATGTACGTTTCCGGCAACAAAAAATCCTAAATCGGTAGTTTGAATAACAGATCTTGCTTCTTCATCGGCTGGTGAGCCAATGGTTTTTTGCCATAATTGGTCACCAAACTCATTAATTCTGATCAACCAAATGTCTGAACCTCCTTTGGAGTCGTCATTTTTATCTAATCCTTTTCCTGAATAGGATGTTCCCGCTAAAAGAAATCCGCCATCCTGTGTGGTAACGGTAGCGGAAAGGTAATCATGATTTGATCCTGAGAAATATTTCTCCCAGACTTCTTGTCCTTGCTGATCAAGTTTGATCAAGTGAAAATCGTAACCCGTGTTTTGCTTACTTCCAGCCTCCAGCTTCCCGCTTCCTGACTGTATAGAACTTCCTGTAATCAGATATTGCTGATCAATGGTTGTAGTGACCTGGCTTAAAAAGTCCTGAGTAGAGGATTTGATGTCTTTCTGCCATACCACTTCCTGAGCAGATAGGCCCAGGGCTGTGCATAAAGTGAATGCACCGAGATAGATTTTTTTCATTCTATGTTTTCTGAGTTAGTAATTAGTTTATTAAAACGCCGCAAATTTAACACTTTTTAAGATATGAAAATCACTTTTATGTGGTATCCTGTAAATCATACTATTTATAAGTAAATTCTCTGTATATTTTCATTCTGTTATGAGGCAAAAATATCGACTCATAACGACAAAACCTGTCGTATTAAAAATAAAAAGGGCCAATCCTAAAAGAATTGGCCCTCCAAAAAACATTAACTGTTTATTGATAGAATTATGATGTTTTATTTCCAGCCTCCACCTAAACTTTTATAAATGTCGACTACTGTGCTGAGCTGTTTTTGTTTTGCTTCGATAAGCTCCATTTTAGCATCCAATGCATCTCTCTGATTCAAAAGAACTTCAAGATAATCTGCTCTTGAATTACGGAACAACTGATTAGCAATATCGATAGACTGATCCAGGGCTTTGGTTTCCTGTGACTTCAACTGATAATACTGATCTATATTTTTAACCTTCGACATCAGATTGGCAACATCCAGATAAGCATTCAGAATAGTTTTGTCATATTCGTACAACGCCTGAATCTGTTTGGCATCTGCGGTCTGGAAGTTCGCTTTTATCGCACTTTTATTAATCAGCGGCCCTGCCAGTTCACCTGCCAGATTATAAGCAATGGATTCCGGCAATTTAACAAGATAGGATGGTTTGAAAGCCTCCAGTCCTAAGGTTGCTGAAATTTCCAAAGAAGGATAGAATTCTTTTCTTGCAGCTTCCACATCCAGTTTTGAAGCCTTCAATTCCAGTTCTGCCTGTTTGATATCAGGACGGTTGGCTAATAGCTGAGACGGAATTCCGGTATAAACCGTTGGAGGAATGGTAGACATAAAGTTTTCCTTTGTTCTCACGATTGGTTGTGGATACCTTCCCAGCAAAGCATTGATTTCATTTTCCTTCTCTGTGATCTGCTGACGGATTGTATATTCTGCGGCTTTAGATTTTGCCAGTTCTGCTTCAAATTTCTTGACAGCAAGTTCCGTTGCTGCAGCGGCTTCTTTCTGAATTTTGGAAATTTCCAATGCTCTCTGCTGAAGCTTGATATACTGCTGTATAATATCCAGTTGATTATCAAGTGCCAATAACTCATAATAATTATCCGCAACTTCTTCAATAAGATTAGATAAAACAAAGTTTTTCCCTTCCACCGTAGAAAGATAATGAGCTACTGCAGATTCTTTCTCCGTTCTGAGTTTTTTCCAGATATCAATCTCCCAGCTTGCATTTAATCCTGCTTCAAAATTCCCAAGGGGATCCGGCATTTCTTTTCCCGGTTCAATTTGTGTCGTTGCATCACCTGCTCCTTCACTGGTGTAGCGCCCTGCTTTTTTTAATCCTGCTCCTACTCCCGCAGAAACGGTTGGAGTCAATCTTCCTTTTTTAGCTAACACACCACTTTTCGCAATTTCAATCTCCTGAAGTGTGATCAACAGCTCCTGATTATTCTTTAAAGCCGTTTCAATAAGGGTTACCAGGTTTGGATCAGTAAAGAATTGTCTCCATGGTGTTGTTCCGCTATTGCTGTTAGCATCCTGCTGTTCTTCCTGATTAAAGTTCTGAGGAATATTTTCTTTTACCTCGTCTTTTATGACAGTCGCCATCGGCGCCTTACAGCTTGCAAGTAGAAGCGATAAGGCAATGGCTGTGATTATATTTTTAGTCTTCGAATTTTCCATCATGTTCATAAGGTTCAGTTTGTTCTGTTAAAGGATTCTCTTCTTCATATCTCGCCAATCGTGACTTATCAGCAATTGTTCCGAAGATATAATACAGTCCGGGAATAATCATCAATCCGAAAATAGTCCCGATTAACATTCCTCCTGCCGCTGCTGTACCAATGGTTCTGTTACCCACTGCTCCAGGCCCGGTTGCAATCACCAATGGAATTAATCCTGCGATGAAGGCAAATGAGGTCATCAAAATCGGACGGAAACGAATGGCAGCTCCTTCAATAGCAGCTTTTGCCACAGGAATTCCCTCTTCTGCTTTCTTCTGTACAGCAAATTCAACAATCAATACGGCATTTTTACCCAGAAGTCCGATAAGCATAACCATGGCCACCTGTGCATAGATATTGTTTTCCAATCCTAAAAGCTTTAAGCATAAAAATGCTCCAAAAATACCTACCGGAAGGGATAAAATAACCGGTAGCGGAAGGATGAAACTTTCATACTGTGCAGAAAGGATCAGATAAACAAATCCTAAACATACCAGGAAGATAAATACGGCTTCATTACCACGGCTTACTTCATCTTTAGAGATCCCCGCCCAGTCGATACCAAAACCTCTTGGAAGTGTTTTATCCGCAACTTCCTGAATTGCCTTAATCGCCTGTCCACTACTATATCCAGGTGCCGGAGTTCCACTTACCTCTGCAGAGTTATACATATTATGTCTGGTAATTTCGGATAATCCATATACTTTTTCCAATCTCATGAAGTCTGAATACGGAACCATCTGATCTTTATCGTTTTTAACGTATAGTTTCAAAAGATCTGTTGGTAAGGCACGGTATTGAGGGCCAGCCTGAACAATTACCTTATACGGTCTGTCAAAACGGATGAAACTCGTTTCATAATTGGAACCGATCAATGTAGACAGGTTATCCATCGCTTTTTCAATAGTGACTCCTTTTTGTTCTGCAAGATCATTATCAATTTTAAGCATATATTGTGGAAAGCTCGCAGAATAGAATGTAAATGCCGACCCAAGTTCAGGACGCTTCTTAAGCTCCTTCACAAAATCATTACTTACCTGCTCCATTTTATGGTAATCTCCACTTCCCGCTTTATCCAGCAGACGAAGTTCGAACCCTCCTGCTGCTCCATATCCCGGTACGGAAGGCGGTTGGAAGAATTCTATATTGGCTCCCGGAATATTCTTGGCTTTTTCCTCAAGTTTTTCAATGATTTCCGCTGCGGATTCTTTACGTTCTTCCCAGCTTTTAAGGTTGATCAGACAAGTTCCTGAGTTGGATCCGGTACCTTCCGTCAAAATTTCATACCCTGCAAGAGAAGAAACAGACTGTACGCCGTCAATATCTTCAGATTCTCTCAAAAGTTCTCTGGCAATCTGATTGGTTCTTTCCAATGTTGATCCCGGAGGTGTCTGAATAATGGCATAAATCATCCCCTGGTCTTCAGCAGGAATAAACCCTGAAGGTAAAGAATTGCTCAGGAAGAATGTACAGGCACAAAATGCTAACAGCAATGGCAATGTTATTGTCTTTTTCGTTACCGTTTTATTCAGCATTTTCTCATATCTTCCGGCTCCTTTTGTAAACAGGTTGTTGAATTTATCAAGGAAAATAGTAACCGGAGTTTTCTTCTTAGCTTTTCCATGATTATTTCTTAAGATCAGAGCACATAATGCCGGTGTCAAAGTAAGTGCCACTACTCCTGATAAAATAATGGATGAAGCCATTGTAATCGAGAACTGACGATAGAATACCCCAACCGGTCCGGACATAAATGCAATCGGAATAAATACCGATGCCATTACCAGCGTAATGGCGATAATTGCTCCACTGATCTCATGCATTGCTTCTTCCGTGGCCTTCAATGGGGAAAGATGTTTCTCTTCCATCTTGGCGTGAACAGCTTCAATAACTACAATCGCGTCATCTACTACAACCCCGATCGCCATTACCAAGGCAAAGAGGGAAATCATATTCAGGGTAATTCCAAAGGCGGACATCACGGCAAATGTTCCTACCAATGAAACCGGAACGGCTAATGCAGGGATCAATGTTGAACGCCAGTCTCCAAGGAATAAGAATACCACGATGGCAACCAAAATGAAGGCTTCAAATAAAGTATGGATTACTTTTTCCATGGAGGCATCCAGGAATCTTGAAACGTCATAACTGATGTCATAATGCATTCCCTTAGGGAAATTATTTTTTTCAAGATCTTTCATCAATGCTTTCACATTTTTGATAACGTCACTTGCATTGGATCCATAGGATTGTTTTACGGTGATCGCAGCTGAAGGTTTTCCGTTCAATGTGGAATAAATATCATACATGGAACTTCCAAACTCTATATCGGCAACATCTTTCAGTCTTACAGATTCTCCGTTCGGTTTTGCTTTTAAAATAATGTTTCCGTAATCTTTTTCATTATTGAAACGACCAGGATATTTTAATACGTACTCGAAAGACTGAGAGCGTTTTCCTGAACTTTCACCTGTTTTCCCAGGGGAAGCTTCCAAACTCTGCTCATTCAGAGATTCCATTACTTCATCTGCTGAAATATTATAAGCTGTTAACCTGTCCGGCTTAAGCCAGATACGCATGGCATATTCACGGGTTCCCAGGATATCGGCAAAACCTACACCGCTTACCCTTCTCAGTTCAGACATTACATTGATATCCGCATAATTGAAAAGGAATTTCTGGTCAGCTTTAGGATCGTCACTGTACAGGTTAATGTACATCAACATGTTAGGTTCTTCACGCGTGATCTTTACCCCTTCGCGCACTACAAGAGGCGGAAGTTTATTGACTACTGAAGATACACGGTTCTGAACATTTACCGCTGCTACATTGGGATCCGTTCCCAGATCAAATACAATCTGAATGGAAGCTTCCCCGTCATTTCCGGCATCTGAGGTCATATATTTCATACCGGGAACTCCATTTAATCCTCTTTCCAAAGGAATTACTACGGATTTAATCAACAATTCGTTGTTAGCTCCGGGATATTCCGCGGTGATATTTACTTTAGGCGGAGAAATGGATGGGAACTGTGTCACAGGAAGTTTTACCAATGACAGTATTCCCATAAATACAATAATCAATGAGATTACTATAGACAGAACTGGTCTGCGAATGAATTTCTTAAACATACTGCTTCATTTTAGAGACGACTACTCTGCTTTTAATTTCAATGATTGAAGAACTTTCTTAGGATCCTGGAATTTTGTTTTCACTTTTTGATCATCCTTTACTTTCTGAACTCCTTCCAGAAGAATCTGATCTCCTTTTGAAATTCCTGATCCTACCACATACAAATCCTGAAGTTCATAGGCCACTTTGATATTTCTGGATTTTGCTACCCCATTTTTATCAATGACAAATACATATTTCTGATCCTGAATCTCATAGGTTGCTTTCTGAGGAATGATCAGAGCATTATGAACAGGCATAGACATCTGCACTTTTCCGGTTTCTCCGTTTCTCAGAAGTTTGTCCGGATTAGGGAATTTCGCACGGAAAGCAATATTTCCTGTTTCGTTATCAAATTCTCCTTCAATCGTCTGAATTTCTCCTTTTTGTGTATATGTTTCTCCGTTTGCTGTAATCAGAGAAACCTGGTTACTGCCTCTGTCTGCAGCATGAGTCTGATAGCTTAAATATTCCGGTTCTGAAACGTTGAAATACGTATAGATACTTGTATTATCTGATAACGAAGTCAACAGATCGCCTTCATCTACAAGACTTCCTAATTTCAGAGGAATCCTGTTGATAATACCTGAGAACGGTGCTTTGATATCAGTAAAAGAAAGATGGATCTGAGCCAGTTTCATCTCTGCATTGGCGGCATCCAGCTTGGCTTTTGCCATTGCTTTTTCATTTTTAGAAACGATATTGTTTCCCGCTAATGTACTTGCGTTTTTCAGCTCAATGGAAGCCTGTTCCACTTCTGCTTTTGCTTTTAATAATTCTGCCTGATACAATTTAGGCATGATCCGGAACAATGTTTGTCCGGCCTGTACGTATTGACCTTCATCTACAAAGATTTTTTCCAGGAAACCTTTTTCCTGAGCTCTTACTTCAATGTTTTTTACAGATTGAATCTGGGCTACATATTCTTTGTTGATTACGGTATCCATTACCACAGGGGATGTCACCGGATATACGGTAACTTCTTCTTTTTCTTGTTCTTTCTTATTGCAGCCAACCGCCAACAGAAGGGCACTCAGCGCAATTCCCGAAGCAACTCTTTTTATCATAATTCTAGAGTTTATATAAATCGTTAATGTTTTGATAGAAATAAAACGGTAATAAATGAGAGGTACGTGTGATGATTACCGGTATACACAGCGCAAAGTATTCCCACCAGGAATCTGGCAGAAAAATAAATAGAACGGAGAATTTTTAAATTCTAATGGAACGGATAAGAATAAATCTTTTGGTTGCTAAACCAAGAACAAAGCCATGAATATCCGGTTTTGACCGTTTATAGCTTTTTAACCCAAAAATATAGACAAGACTGAAAACTCCGGCAAATACAACAATAGCCTGCCATACATCAGACAGCTGGAAATCATTTTCGGTAAGTTCTAAAGTGGAATTGTCTACACTATCGGCCATTTGCTGAACAGAGAGTTTTTCAAAAGTCTGATTCAGTCGGTTGGCTTTTTTCGGCATATGATGAGAAACATGACCGTTATAGTCATTTCGGAGCGTTTTAACATCAAGTCTGCTTTCTACTACAAAGAGCAGAAAAAGACCGGTTAAAAAATATACTATAAAGTTTCTCATTTTGAAGTCGCAAATGTACACCCAGATTATGATACTATCATAGCAGATTAACAAAATTTAACTCTCCTTTAAAATACCTGAAAATAAAAGTCTGGAAAGTTTTTAACATTTCCTTTATTTAAGCATAATTCAAGCAATTTGAATCCTCCATCTGTGCTGATTTAAATTTTCAAAAAGTAAGCCACATTTGTTGATTTAAGGAAATTTTAATTTTTAAGTTGTTGCTTTTTTGAACATTTTTAAGTGGCCAGGTCCTTTATTTTGATAAATCCACTCCTCCAATCTAAACTTTATCATAATTTCAGTTTATTAACATTACCTTATTGTTAATCTCCTCTTTTTGAGTTATTTTTGCCGAAAATTAACACAACAAATGAGAAATGAAAAAAAACAAGATTATACTACTGAAAACTAGTTCGTTAAAAAACCCTGAATTAACAACGTTTATTCTTAATTATCCACAATAATTATTACTTTTTGTTTCCTGAATTTTGTTTATAAAAGCAGTGAGTTAAATTATATAAAACTTTAATTTTCTGTTAGTTTATGAAAAATTAACATATATTTATTAAAAATATTTGTAAATTTATATAGCATTAACATCATAATTCATGAAACACTTTAAAATCACTTATCACTATGAAAAAATTATTATTACCAGTCCTTTTCGGATTGACTATTATTTCCCTAACAGCGTGTAAACATCCCGGAAAAGAAGCTGAAACCGTTACTGCTGCTCCGGAAAATACAGATGACATTTCAAAAAATGTGTATGTTGACAGTTATGGAGAAAAAATAGAAGTAACGATCAACAACACCAAAAATACAGCAACAATACATTTAAACGGCAAAACTTTTGACCTTAAAAAAAGTGATGCTTTACCTGAATATACGGCCTCCAATGAAGAGTATCAATATTCTGATATTAAGGGTAATATCACCTTCCTGAAAAAAAATGTTGATATGGTTCTGTTCCATCTTAAACAGGTAAAAAAAGAGTCTGGTCCCGCAAAAATGGCATCGTATTAGCATAGGGATTAGCAATTCACATTAAAAAAATAAAGCATTATGAGAAGTTTATATTATTATTTATCGGCACTTGTTATTGCAACATTTTTAGTTGTTTCATGTAAAACACAAAATGCTCAAAAAACAACTACTGATATTACAGGAAAAACATGGAAACTTACAGAGCTTAACGGGAAGCCGATTGAACTGAAGAATCCTAAAAATAATCCTTATTTCAAGCTTGAAATGGAGGGAATGAGATATCAGGGGCATGCCGGATGTAATGGTTTAGGAGGAACATTTGAGATCAAACCGGACATAATGAGAATTAAATTCAATCAGGGAATGTCTACCATGATGGCTTGTGAAGATCTTGATATTGAAAATCAATTCACCAAAGCAATTCTTGCAGCAGACAATTACTCTGTAAATGGAAATACACTTACTTTAAACAAAGCAAGAATGGCTCCTTTAGCTAAATTTGTACTTCAGTAATTGAATCTCACTTACATAAAAAATAAGATACGCCTCATCATGATGAGGCGTATTTTTATATTGATATTGCTATTTTTTCTTGTTGTACATTATATAACAGATCAGAAGGCTGATATTCACCAGAACGGCAAATGCATTGGATACAATAATAGGTAATTCGTCTTTTTCAAAGCCATACCATACCCATAAAGAGAGTCCAGAAATCAGAACCAGAAGCATGAGTAAAGAAATATCCTCTACATTCTTTTCTCTGATCACCTTTATAAGCTGTGGAATCATTGAAACGGAAGTAAGAATTCCGGCAACGATACCTAAAATATTTTCATCCATAGATTTTTAGTTTGGAAATTAACACTAAGATACACTATTGAAATCTGTTCAATGAAACTTCTGCATGCAATGGAGTATCTTCTTCCATAAAACGGAACAAATCTCTTGAAAAATAGCATCCATTAAGAATACCACGGGCTCCAAGCCCATTAAAGACATATAGATTACCGAACGTTTCATGCCTTCCTATAATAGGTCTTCTGTCTTTTACAGTTGGACGAAATCCAAAATGTACTTCCTCCACTTCAAAATCATAAGGATAAAATTCTGAAAGTCCTTTCACTAATTGTGCAACTGCTGATTCATCAATATGGTGATGAAGCTGTTCTCTGTCATAAGTTCCTCCATAAAAATACAGGCCGTTTCCGGTTGGGAATAAAAAGTGTTTCTTTTTAATCGTTATGTTTTCCGGTATCGGTTGTGACAGTTTCACTTTTATATGATGACCTTTGTTCGGGTTTACTGTGATCTCTGAAAAGTAGGGATTATCTTTCACTCCCATTCCTTCACAGAAAATAATATTTTTGAAATTAAAATCCTTATATATCGATTCGGATGGGTTCAATTTTGAATAATCGAATTTTTCTTTTACCAGATGATCATTTTTTTCAAAATAATTGAATAAACCATTGAAAAATCCATTAACATTAAGTCTTGCAGACTGATTAACCTTTCCGGTAAGAAAATCGTTTTTTACTACATTTAAACGATCGAAATTTTGATCAAGAAAATGGGACAATTCTTCATTTCCTGATTTTTTCAACCATAAACTCTGCTCGTTCTCATCATGAAAAATTCTGTGAATAGGAACATTGATTAAATAATTTTCTCCGGTATATGATTCTATTTCTTTAAGACTGTCTTTAAGAAAATCTATTTGTTCCTGCGCTTTCCAGAATGTGGTAAACTTCTTCAGTACAACAGGATTGATAATTCCTGCTGAAACCTGAGAAGCACTTTTTCTTCCTTCCGTAAAGATCACAAAAGATTTGTTATTTTTAATTAGCTGATGAGCTAAGAAAAGCCCTGCATATCCATCTCCTACAATAATATAATCTACATTTTTCATAATAAAAAAAACCTGAGTAAAAGTACTCAGGTTTTCTATAAATATCAAGTGAAATCTAGTAATTCCACATATCATTTTCCATTTCAAGAATCTGTGCTTTGATTCTATCGCTTTCTTCCAGTTGTTCATCGGCATTCTTAGGAATATAATCCTTAATAGTACCGTCTCCTAAACCTGCTGAAGACTTATAAATGATAGAAGAGAATCTTCTTGCATTGATCACATCATCGAAAGATAAGTCAGCAGATGAATTTTTTCTGTTGAAGACAAAATTGTTTGCTAAAACATCACGGGCACTTGGATAATAGATCCAGAACAGGTCAATAAGCTCATCGTTACTTGCAATAGGCTTACCATCTGGACCAATAACTCCCTGTACGGCAGGATCTGGTCCCATTGCAGCAATACCCAGAGGTCTGTATTTCATTTGTCCGTCTCTCTTATCAATAAACCACATACCCATGATTTTAAGAACTTTTACTTTATCGGTAGTTGTCTTAAATACGTCAGTATATTGTTTCTTTTCTGCTTCTGTAAGTTGTCTTCCAGAGTTTAAGATATCAATAGCAGCGTCATTGATGATTACTTTTTCTAATCTTTTCTGAATTCCTTCAGGAGAAAGTTTTACCGTAAAGTTTTCATCATCATATACCTGCTGGATCTTTCCGCTTAAAGCTGCATCAAGCAGTAACTGATATAAAGATCTTGTAGGAGAAGAAAGAAGCCCATCCGGATTATCATAATAGAATGGCTGGTTGATCTTATCATTCATATCAATAATCTCCCATACAAACATACTTTTAAAGATATCTTTATCTTCTACAAAACCATACTCAAGAGGCTTTACTGTTTTATCTACAATAGTATCACCAACTTTCTGTTTATTTTCTGCTCTCATCTGTCTGAACTCTTCCGGAGAGGATGCATTCAGAATAGTCTGGGAAAAAGCAAATCCCGAAACTAATACTAAAAGGGTGCTAATATATTTTTTCATAATAAATTACAATTTTAGTCCTATGGAATGTTAATGATTATAGGAGTAATATTTTTAATAACCTGACCATCTAAACCTTGAGCAGTAACTTTAATATCAAAGACAGAAACTACGTCTCCTGATCTAAGGTTTTTCACTAATCCGGCTGCATCATTTAATGAATTCCCGTGAACAAGTAATGCTGCTCTACCTGGTACTCTCACCATAAACTGAGTTACAGTAAATGACACAGGGAAGTCGAAGTCAGGAATTGCTGCCTGTACCGTTTGATTCTGGATAGAAGTGGCAGGCATAGATACGATGCTACTTCCTCTGATCTGACCTTGCGGTGGTGGTACATTCTTAATTCTATATTCAAATACCTGAGATACAGATTTTCCATAAGGATCTGTTCCTGATAATGTCAGTTTAACGGTATTACCAGAAGTTGGTTTTACAATCCATTTTCCTGGGCCGGTACTTCTTACAGCTGCACCTGGAGCAGATAATGAAAGTTTAGAATTGTCAGCACCTAAGATTGATCCTGAAACAGGGTTCTCAAGTCCTCTGTACATTACATTCATTTTATCAGCAGAAAGCAATAATCCTTTTTCAAGTTTTACTTCTCTTGGTCCTGCAATTACATTGTATGTATGTGTCCAAGGGAAAGACTGTGGCTTACCTGAAGCATCTGTTAATGTAATAGTACCTCCTAATTTATGTTCACCAATTCCAGAACCTGAAATAGCGATTGAACCTTTACCGTTTTCTACTTTACTTACTCCGGAAATGCTGATCTTATTACTATTAGAATAAGTACCTAACATTACTTTTACTTCTGCCTGTTTTCCTGCCTGGATATCAACCGGACCTGAAACGATAGGCTCATAGCTTGAGAATTTAATACTCGCATCTACTTTTTCCTGAAGTAATAGTGCCAATGCATCAGACTGAACATTTCTGGCATCATTTTGGATAATCTCCAAGTTAGATATTGCAGCAATTAGCGGCTGATGATAAAATTTATTTTGGAACCAAGTTTTCTCATTTGGAGATGTTCCTTTAGGATATTCTGCAATTAGAGACTTGTTAGCTCTTGCTACTAAATCCTGTAACTGAGCATTGTTTCCAAAAGTAGCATTGATGTAGTTTCTTACGTCATCAATTTTAGCTTTCAGGTCTAATGCATTCTTTGATGGAGTATTTTCATCTCCTTCTTTGAAGAAATATTCAGTAGTTGCTTCGTTGTTGTTCAATGCAGCAAAGTTTTCACTTACATCAATATCTTTTCCAGTTTTAGGATCTTTGTCATGAAACTCAGATTGTTTCTTCAACAAATCTTTAACATCCTGAGCTGATTTTACCAATGCATCAATTTTGGCTTTCAATACTTTGTACTGAGCCCAAGGCTGTGCATAAGTATCCGGAACTTGCTGAGCCTTAGCTTCCAACGTTCTTTCAAAGATCTTCTCGTTCTTTTTTTCTGTTAAAGTTCTGGTTTCATTCAATGCTCTGGTAGAGTCATAGTATGATCTGATGATTTCTGCATCAATATTTAGGGCCATCATCGCGATGAACACCAAATACATCAGGTTGATCATCTTCTGACGAGGGGTCTGTTTTCCTTGTGCCATTCTCTTTTCTTTGTTTTTTGATTAAGTAGTTAAATTTAGAAATGGTTAGGAATTAAGACTTCATAGCAGTTAGCATACCACCATAAACTCTATTTAAGTTATTAAGATTAGATGTTAAACCTTGTAGCTCTTGGTTGAATTTTTCAGATTGCTCTGCAGATTTCTGCATATCAGCAACATACTTGTTAGCAAATTCAGATTGTCTCTTACCGCTTTCAAGCTGCATTGCATAAAGAGCATTCATGCTTTCCATGTGCTGAGCCGCTTTATTTAATTGATCGTTATATTTGTGAGTAGAAGCAGATACGTCAACAGTTTGATTGATCTGATCAACAGAGTTTGAAAATTTATCAATTCCTGTTCTCAATCTTTCAAATAATTGAACATCTAATCTGGCATCTTCAAGCATTTTATCCAATTTGTTAGAAAGAGAGTTTTCTAATTCAGCAAATTGAGCTGCTGCATTATTATTTCTAGAAGATACATTAGAGTGTAATGGGTTTGGATTAGCATGTTTATCTAATAACTCAGGATAAACATTTTCCCAGGCATAAGACTCTTCTGATTTTGGAGGGTCAAATGCAAAGATGATAAAGATAATCGCCTCAGTAATAAGTCCTACGGTAAGAGCGATATTACCATTAATAGGTCCCAAGGTAATGTGAGTAATTTTAAGCCAAGCTCCAAGAATTACAATTGCAGCACCGAATGAATAAAAGAAATTCATCCAAGCATCTTTAGTCTTAAACATATTGAGTTAGTTTTTTTAATGTTAAATAAAATTGTTATTGAAAAATAATTGTCTGATTCGTTATCTGTTAACTCTTCTTGGTTTAACTGCTGCTTCAGGAATATCCTGTACAGTTCTGAATCCGATATAGCTTCTTGCGGAATCTTTTCTTTCCCAATCTCTAGCACCTGTCATTAGTGCATATCCTATATCTTTCCAAGATCCACCTCTTACAGATTTCTTCGTATCCTTTTTATCTTTAGTAGAAGGATTTAATGTAGAAGAGAATCCTGAAGAAGAATTGTTAAATGAAGATAGTGTCCACTCAGAAACGTTTCCAGCCATATCAAATAACCCAAACCCATTTTTCTTAAATTTCTTAACTGGAGCTGTATATGTATAAGTACCTTTTTTCTCGTCTTCCATGTAGTTACCTCTCTTCGGCTTAAAGTTAGCCAGATAGCAACCTCTGTCATCCATTAAATATGGACCACCCCAAGGGTAAGTAGCATTTTGCATACCTCCTCTTGCAGCATATTCCCATTCAGTTTCTGTTGGAAGACGGAACTCTAATGGTCTTTGTTTTTTTCTTTTTAAACTTTCGTTGTAATCTGTTTTCAATTTAGATCTGAAGTTACAATAAGCCCTTGCCTGATCCCAGGTAACCCCAACAACAGGATAGTCTTTGTAAGCCTTGTGCCAGAAATACTGTTCAAACAATGGCTCATTATAAGCAAAGTGGAAATCTTTTACCCAAACTGTAGTATCAGGATAGATCGCGATACTTTCGCTTTTCAGGTAGTTAGCTCCTCTTTCGTTATCTGCAACAGCAGCGTCCATATCTCCCCAACGGTAAGTATATTTCAGCTTGCTTACATCTAAAATTCTTTCGTTTCCAATTCTTGAAGAAGAAGGCAGATACATAGATTCTAAAACTTCTGCGTATTCTACATCCGGATATTTTGATGTGCTCCAGTGTAAAGGGATTTTCCAATCTAATCTTTTGCTGGCATCATAACTTCCGTCTTCACGGCCCCCCTGGCCTTCCATATATTCTTGATAAGGTGTTAAATTTTCTTCTTTTTTAGCAAGGTATGCATAATCTCCTATGCTTGCTCCTTTACGTCCGCCTTCATCACCACCTTCTCCGGCAGCTTCGGCTAGTAAAGTTCTTGCGATAGAGTCTCTTACATAATTGATAAATACTCTGTACTCTGAGTTGGTAGTTTCTGCTTCATCCATGAAGAAAGAAGAAACAGTAACTGTCTTCAATGCTGCTTTTTCAGGAGTATTTGTCGGATCCTGGTCTGCTAAACCAGCAACAAACGAACCTGCAGGAATTGCAACCATTCCGTATGGTCTTTCCGCAACAAATGATTTAGTTTTTTCTCTTGGTATCAATTCTCCTTTTGTTCCTGGCTTCCCTACAGAAGAGCTGCCACCACCTGAACAAGATACCGATGCTACCGACGCAGACAATAATAAAAGAAATATCCTTTTCATGTTAATTTTTATAATTAAGCCGTAAATATATAATTTTTTTAAGAAACTTTTAAGATTTTTTTTGAAATAACGGAAGAAATCTAAATTTATTTTATTTACAACAACTTTTTATTCCACGGTAACAGATTTAGCAAGGTTTCTCGGTTGATCTACGTTGGCTCCTCTATATACTGCAATATAATAAGCAAGCAGTTGCAGAGGTACGGAAGCAACGATTGGAGAGAAACATTCTGAAGTTTCAGGGATTTCGATAACATAATCTGCCATTTCGCTCACCTGACGGTCTCCTTTATTAACTACAGCGATAATTTTTCCTTTTCTCGCTTTAATTTCCTGAACGTTACTTACAATTTTATCATAGTGTCCTTTTCTAGGTGCTATAATAACAATTGGCATGTTTTCATCGATCAGGGCAATCGGACCGTGTTTCATTTCTGCAGCCGGGTATCCTTCTGCATGGATATAAGAAATTTCTTTTAGTTTTAATGCTCCTTCTAGGGCTGCAGGATAATTGTATCCTCTTCCCAGATAAAGGAAATTGGTAGCTTTCACAAAATCTTTTGCAATATTCTGCGTAAGCTCATGGGTACTACTCAACACTTCTTCAATTTTCTTAGGCATAGCATCAAGCTCAGCAATTAAGCTCATAAACTCAGCGTTTCCTAAGTTTCCGTTGTGTTTTCCTAATTTAAGTGCAATTAAACTAAGAATGGTAAGCTGCGCCGTAAATGCTTTGGTAGAAGCAACACCGATTTCCGGACCAGCATGGGTATACGAACCAGCATCTGTAATTCTTGCAATTGAAGAATCTACAACATTACATATACCATATATAAATGCACCTTTTTCTTTAGCTAATTTTAAAGCAGCCATTGTATCGGCAGTTTCTCCGGACTGAGAAATAGCAATCACCACATCTTTATCTGTAATGATAGGGTTTCTGTATCTGAACTCTGATGCATATTCTACTTCCACAGGAATTCTTGCATATTCTTCTATCAGATATTCTCCGATAAGACCTGCATGCCATGAAGTACCACAAGCAATGATAATAATTCTGTTAGCATTTTTGAATCTCTCAACATGATCCCAGATTCCAGCCATTTTAATTACTCCCTCATCTACAAGAAGCCTACCTCTCATGGTATCATGTACAGATTTAGGCTGTTCAAAGATTTCTTTAAGCATGAAGTGCTCGTATCCACCTTTCTCAATTTGTTCAAGACTTAATTTAAGCTCCTGAATTTCCGGCTTAATCTTAGAGTTTTCATTGATCGTTCTGATATCTACTCCGTTTTCCAGAGATATTGTTGCCATATGTCCTTCTTCAAGATATATAGCTTCTTTTGTAAATTCTACGAAAGGGGAAGCATCAGATGCAATAAAATATTCTTTATCTCCGATTCCGATTGCCAAAGGAGACCCTAATCTTCCTACTACCAATACACCGGGATAATCTTCATGAAGTACCGTAATTGCATATGCTCCATATACTTCATTCAATGCATATCTCACTGCAGTTGGGAAGTCGATATCCGGATTAAGATCCATAAAATACTGGATAAGGTTTACCAGTACTTCTGTATCTGTTTCTGACTTGAAAGTAAATCCTTTTTCAGTAAGCATTGTTTTAATGGTATCATAGTTTTCAATGATACCATTATGTACAATTGCAATTTTTCCGTTGTTTGACAAGTGCGGGTGGGAATTTCTGTCACTTGGAACTCCGTGGGTTGCCCAACGGGTATGTCCCATTCCAATTTTAGACTTTCCTTTTAGCTCTTTGGAAATATTCACCAAATCCTCCACTTTACCTTTTGTTTTTTCTACTTCCAGCTTGTTATCTGAACCTTCTAAAACAATTCCGGCACTGTCATACCCTCTATATTCCAATCTTCTAAGACCATTAATTACAATTTCATAAGCGTCTTGAAAACCTGTATATCCTACTATTCCGCACATATTTTATTTTGTATAGTGTTGTTTGTTGTGTTCTACTTTTTCGTTCCGTAAGTCACCATTAGCTGGATTCTCTTCGGATTCGTATTTGTTTTATCTACTCCTGTAAGAATAATCCTGTTCATATCAAATGCTCTTGTCGTATTACGAACTCCCAAAAGGGTTCCTGTAGCATTGGCAGCAAATGTTCCTGCAGTAATTATTAATGGTTTATTAACGATCAGCTGTTCAGTTCCATCTACTGTTTCCTTCTTCCCTTCCACAAGATCCTTGATTGTTTTGGTTACTACAAAATCATAATAACCAAGATTTTCTTTATAATAATATAGTCCAAGTCCGTTTGTCAGATCTGAAGTGAACGCCAGTTTTTTGTAATCAATTTTACCATTAGCATCTAATGTATTGGTTAACAGCGTAAACCTGCGATCTTCAGTAGAGCCGGTATTTTTCCATGTTGCAGCATCAAGATAGATTCTGATTTTAGCACTTACAATACCTGCTTTCTTTTCAACATAGATCTTCTTAAGGTCTGCAATTGTCTCATCCTTAATTTTTACTACAACAGAAGGACCTCCCATTCCCTGAACAAAAAGTCTAGCATCCCCCTGATCAGAATTACTATTGTCCACTGCGTCTTTAACAGCAGATCCGGTTCTGTTATATTCAAACAGTCCGATATGAGCATTAGCCCCTCCTAAGTTGAAACTAAGTGTTGTCTGCGGTCTTGTTGTTGTTCCGTTATCCGTTTTATCATATTTATAATACATGATAAGCTGCAAATCATTAGGAGAGAACTGGTAAAGATATTTATCCGTTTCATCCACAGAAATTTTTATTCCTTTAAAATATCTGATAAAGTTAGCAGCATCCTGAAGCTCAGGTTTTCCCTTTTTATCAAGAATATGAGTCTGGAAAAAGTTTGTATTACTCAATTTCATTCTGAATCCTAAGTTTCCGGTAAATACAACTGAGTTGTCAGATTTTTTAGTGATAGATGTAGAACTGATGTTACCGTCAAATACTCCTGATCCCAACAGTTCACCAGTATTTACTGATACATTGGAACGTTTGAACTTGTCGTCATTTGTATCTAAGAAAGTAGTTATTTCATGCACATTGATTTTCATTGATTTTGAAGCACCCCCTATTTTCCCGTATTTGCGAACAGGATAAGTTTTTTTCTCAATAGAAACTTCTGTAGCTACTCCGTCTACCGGAAAATCAGCTTTTGTGTATGTATTTGTTTTTAATGAATCACCTTCAAAGAAATAGGTGTTCGCAGCTGTATTGGCAGGTGGTCTCACTACAAGAACTACAGAATCTACTTTTGGATTCGCTCCGTTAAAGTCATAATTATCTACCGGCATTCTCAACTGAGTAACATAAGAAGCTCTCTGCATTCCAAACTGGCTTTCAGTAAAAGCTCCAAGAACACCTACATAAGAAGCTGCACCAGATTCGTTCACCCCACTGATCAATCTGGCAGCATCACTTCGGATTGAATCGTTGTTGTTATAATTGTATGCTATAACAGGATATGCAATTTCGTTACCTTGCGCCGCATCACCATTAAACAGCTGCTCACCAAGAGAATCCGGGTCCGGTTCACAGTTATGAAGGAATGTACTTCCGAAAAACGCCATCAAAATTATGGCGAATGTCTTTTTAAGATTATGAGTCATTAAAAATGTGTTTTTAATAAAGTTGATTTATAGAATCTATGTCCAGATATTCCGATTTCTGGGCTGCTGTTTCGTTGAAAGCCTTATCCAGGTCTTCATCCAGAAACTCGTCACCTTTTACAACGGCATCTACATAGTTCATACTCTCGATAACAAAACTTTTAATAGTTGGATTATCTAACGCTTTTAATCCGGAAATATTATCAAACTGTAGCTTTTCATCAATCTTTTTGTCCAATTCAGCGTCTTTCTCATTGTAAAGAGAAAGTACAATTTTCGCATCCTTGAAATAAGTATCTGATTCGTAGTAAGTTTTAAGATAAATTGGAACAAAAGAAGACATCCATCCATTTAAATGGATAACATCCGGCACCCAGTTTAGTTTCTTAATGGTTTCAATAACTCCTCTGGCAAAGAAAATAGCTCTTTCGTCATTGTCTTCGAAAGGGTTTCCTTCATCATCGAAATAATATTGTTTTCTTTTGAAGTATTCTTCATTGTCAATAAAGTAGACCTGAAGTCTTTCCCCCGGAAGAGACGCTACTTTAATGATCAGAGGCTGATCCAGATCATTGATAATAATATTCATCCCTGAAAGACGGATTACTTCATGAAGCTGGAATTTTCTCTCACTTATTTGTCCAAATCTTGGCATAAAAACTCTTACATCATTGCCTTCTTGGTGCATCTTAAGTGCCATTTTGTTTACCACTGCAGCCATATTTGTATCTTCCTGATATGGATACATCTCTGTAGTAATGTACAGTATTTTTTGATTCGGCATAAACTTTCTATCTAATTTTTGTAAAAATGCTTTAATGTGCAAAATTACAAAAAAACATCCAACATTATTTTAATTAACATTTTTTTACGAAAATTCCCTTTTCAAATTATTAAAACCCCATATTATTATGCGATATTTTTAGTATTTTTGAAATAGTATTAAAATAAACTATGGAAGTTCTAAAAAACAGAAAAGTCCTTCAGGATTTCATTGAAAGACAGAAAGAAATGGGAAAAAGAATTGGCTTTGCCCCTACTATGGGTGCTCTGCACAATGGCCATCTTTCTCTGTATGAAGAGGCAAGAAAAGAAAATGATCTTGTAATCTCTTCAATTTTTGTAAATCCAACCCAGTTCAACAATCCTGAAGATCTTGAAAAATACCCAAGAGATGTTAACAGAGATATACTTATCCTTCAGAATTCCGGCCTTGTAGACGCAGTTTATATTCCGGAGGTAGCAGATATTTACCCTGAGAAAGCTGAAAGCCAGCGATATGATTTTGATGGATTGGAAAATGAGATGGAAGGAAAATCAAGGCCGGGTCATTTTGACGGCGTAGGAACTGTTGTAGAAGAGCTTTTCAGACAGGTACAGCCTGACAATGCTTATTTTGGTGAAAAAGACTTTCAGCAGCTTGCTATTATTAAAAAAATGGTGGAGAAAAAACATCTTCCTGTTAAAATAACCGGAGTTCCTATTTACAGGGCAGAAAACGGACTGGCACTAAGCTCAAGAAATCAAAGACTTCATGAAGACCGAAAAGAAGCTTCTAAAGTAATTTACGAGACTTTAAAAAAAGTAAATGACTGGTTCAGAACCGTTAGTATTCCAGAAATCAAGGAAAGAGTAGCCGATATCTTTGATGATCAGCAGGGTATGAAGCTTGAATACTTTCTGATTGCCGATGAAAACACATTACAGGAGACTGATTTTTTCTATAAAGACAGAAATTTCAGGGCCTTCATCGTAGTGGTAGTAGATGGTGTCAGATTAATTGACAATATGCACCTGGACTAACCTTTCGGAATTATAAAAAATATAACTCCCCGGCTATTAAATACAGTTGGGGATTTTTATTTCAGATAACTCAACCTTTTGCTTAGTCCCCAACTTTTGCGCTTAATCCGCTTGATCCAACTTTTGCGCTTGGTGCTATAATATGACTTCATACAAAAATCAAAGGCCTCCTGAAGGAAGCCTTTGAAACACCAAATCACAAAATATTAATATGAAAAAAATTTACTTTTCAGTAAACTTGTGACCCGGCTGGGATTCGAACCCAGGACCCATACATTAAAAGTGTATTGCTC
>NZ_JBMDJJ010000037.1:0-34008 GCF_057809135.1 Chryseobacterium sp. FG46
TCTATTCAGATTATCCAAACTTTTTGCTTAGTCCCCAACTTTTGCGCTTGATCCTTTTTTTGCTGATCTTATTGTTGTTAGTAATAGAAATCCTTTGATTCGCTGAATTGTTGCTGTAATGGTCTGTTTAAAAGGAAAAGTATATTGGGTTTCCGGAAAATAGGATCATAGAAGTTACCATCTTAAAAATAAAGAATAAAAAACCGTCTTACAATTTGTAAAACGGTTTTAATTTTTCATAAAAGTTTTTTAAACCTGATATCCAAGCAGCTTTCTGATCTGATAGAAGAATCTTTCAATCAGCCTCAGATCCTGTGTTACAATTTCTGCACTGCCTCTAAGCTCTTTATCGAATGTAAGTGTTTTGTTGTAGCTCGTTTTTAATCCTTTTGGTAAAATTACATCTACATAGTAATTTCCTTTCTCATCAGGAATAAGAGATATGTTCTGTACCTTTCCTTCGATGATACCGTATTCCTGGAATCGGTAGTTATCCAGTTTAATCAGTACTTTTTCACCTGGAGTTATTTTTCCTGAATTTGTTGTAGGAACAGACATTCTGCCCACTAATTGTTCTTTATTTTCAGGAAGAATAGAAAGGATGGGTTCACCTACTTTTACAAACTGATTCTCACCAAAGAACTGCTGGAAGCTGGCAACACCATCCGTGGATGAGATAACAAGATAGTTCAGTTCCCACTGTTTTAGAGATTTTCGCAGCTGTTCAAATAACTGCAGAGTCTGAGATGAATAATTAATTTTATCTTTTTCAGTATTGATTGTCGTTCCGCTTTTTGTCTTATTAAGGTTTGAGATACTTTCCTGCATTTGAGAAAGAGAAATATTGATGTTTTCTAAATTTTGCTGAGCCTGAAGATATTTCAGTTTTTCACCTTCCAACTCTACTGCAGCGATAACTCCTTGATTAAACAAATCTTGTGAACGTTTGTAATTCTTTAGAGTAAGCTCAGTTTTTGCAGCTTCGAGATTTCTTTGTTGTTTTAAAGTGGTTATTCTGTTTTTTGATTCTAAAATACTTTGATTGGCAGCGAGGTTTTCAGGAGCGTAAGGTTGTAATCTTGTAAATAAATTCTCATCCTGAAAAGCCTTCGCAAAACTGTTGTAATCACTTTGCAGTTCACCAAGTTTAAAATGAGAAACCTGTTTCACAGGAAAAGAAAGCAGCTGATCTGATGCAATTGAATCTACAATTTTTTTTAGCTCTAAAACGTCCTTATAATTTGCAGTCGACTGTAAAACCATCATTAAATCATCTTTTTTTACTTTCTGATGATCTTTAATAAAGATTTTTTCGATTTTTGAATTACTTCTCGCTTCAATTTTCTCAGGTGGATTCTGGGAAGTCACAATAATAGGAGCCGGTACGAATTCGGGATATTTGATGATATAACTCATTATCATAATCATGATGATAATTATGAAAATCATAGTATTTCCCCATCGAATCATCCAATTAGGAGGTTGCGTAAGAATATCCTGAACGCTTTCTGAGCGGAGTTCTATGTTGTCTAAAATATCTTTCTTAGTTTCCAAGTTCTAATTGATTTTTAACAAGTCTGTAATATTCACCTTTTAAAGCAACCAATTCTGCATGATTACCTTCTTCTACCACTTTACCTTTATCTAAGACAATAATTTTATCGGCATGTTTTACGGTTGATAATCTGTGTGCAATCACAATTGCCGTTTTGCCTTTAAAGAACTGTTCGAGGTTTTCCATAATTACTTTTTCGTTATTGGCATCAAGAGCAGAAGTAGCTTCGTCGAAAAAGATGTATTCCGGAGATTTATACACCGCTCTGGCAATGAAGAGTCTTTGCTTTTGTCCGCCACTTACACCAAGTCCTTCATTTCCGATTTTTGTGTTGTAGCTTAATGGTAGTTCTTCGATGAAATCTTTGATATTAGCAATTTCTACTGCTTTTCTCAATTTCTCTTTGTCAATATAATCTTCTCCTACAGCAATATTTTCTGCAATCGTATCGTTAAAAATATAACCGTCCTGCATCACGACGCCACAATGATCTCTCCAGAATCTAGGAGAAATATTTTTTAATTGGGTATTTCCTATTCTTATGTCTCCTGCATTCGGTTCATAAAATTTCATGAGTAGTTTTAGAAGGGTAGTTTTTCCGCTTCCACTTGCTCCAACTATGGCTGTAGTTTTTTGGTGTGGTATAGTTAAATTTAGATTTTCGAAAACAAACTGGTCGGAACCAATATACCTGAACGACATATTTTCTATTTTGATATTTTTTTGTGGAATTTCAGAAGCGTATTGTTCCTCTACATTTTCTTCATCATCTTTGTCGTGAATCTCACCCAATCTTTCCAAAGAAATTTTTGCATCCTGAGTTTGCTTGATGAAGTCTATGAGTTGTAATAATGGACTGTTCAGTTGTCCGATAATATATTGTACGGAAAGCATCATCCCCAAAGTCAGATTTCCACTAAGAACCAATTTTGCAGAAAGAAAGCTGACCAGAATATCTTTCATTTGGTTGATGAAATTCCCCCCGACAGACTGCCATTGTTCTAACGACAGCGATTTTATTCTTAATTTAAATAGCTTTACTTGTAAAAATTCCCAACCCCAGCGTTTTTGCTTTTCAGCGTTGTGCATTTTGATCTCTTGCATTCCGTTGATAAGCTCAATTACTTTACTCTGCTCTTGAGAAACCTGCGAAAATCTTTTATAATCTAATTCTTTTCTTTTATTGAGGAAAAAAGTAATCCATGTAACATACAGAATTGCTCCCACTAGGTACACTATAAACAACCTGTAATCATAAAGAAGTAGCACAATACTGAATATGATAAGGTTGACAAGAGAGAACAGAGTATTTAAAGATGAACTTGTCAAAAGTTGTTCAATTCGATGGTGGTCGTTGATTCTTTGCATAATGTCTCCCGTCATTCTAGTATCAAAGAAACTTATAGGAAGTTTCATTAATTTTATGAAAAAATCAGAAATAATAGAAATATTAATCCTTGCAGAAAGATGAAGCAAAATCCAACTTCGGATGACTTCAATTCCCATTCTGCCTACAAAAAGCATCACCTGTGCAAGAAGTACAAGATAGATAAAATTTATGTCCTGATTCTGAATTCCGACATCCACTATGCTTTGGGTAAGAAAAGGAAGAATCAGCGAAAGTAAACTTCCCGCAAGCAAGCCTACTGCCAACTGAAAAATCAGCGATTTATATTTCAGCAGATATTTTGACAGAAAAGAAAAACTTGCTTTGCTTTCCTCATTTTTAAAATTGCTTTTAAAAAATGCTGGAGTGGTTTCTAGTAGTAGGGCAATGCCTTCTTCGGTATTTTCATTAGCGTTTTCACCAATCCAGAATTTGATAAACTCTTCTTTGAAATAGGTGATTAAGCCGTAGCTGGGGTCAGAAATATAGACTTTTCCTGATTTATCAATTTTATAAACAACAACAAAATGATTTTTATTCCAATGAACAATACATGGTAATGGAACGTCTTCTTGTAAGATTTTGAAGTTTATTCTAATCCCTAAACTTTTTAAGCCCATATTTTCAGCCGCATTACTAAGCCCTAACATAGAACTTCCTTCTCTGGTAGTTTCTGTAATGCTACGTATTTGTTCCAAAGGAATGGTTTTACCATAATGTTTGGCAACTATTCGCAAACAAGTGGGGCCACAATCTTTGGCATCGGGTTGTTTATAAAACGGGAACTTTTTCAAAGTAAATCTATTCGGAAATTATTTATTATACATCAGAAATCATTTTGCATTTTCTTTTACAGATTCAAAATCTTGACAAGAATTAACTTTATACCATTTCTCATTGGAATAATGAATATCTGTATTGGAAAAACAGCAATAGCGGAATTTACACAATTTACATTTTTCAATTAAATCATTACTAACTTCCCATTTTTTCTGAAATTCAGGACTTCTAAATACTTGGCTTATTGAAGTTGAAGTATCCGATAGATTTCCAAAATGCTCTTGATGATTTATATAATTTCTGATGTAACCAAATTCATCAATACAAATTTTACGATTAAGAGCAATGTTATATTTCTTTGATTCCATAAAACTCTTCAAAGTAAAAGTGAAATTTGAACGAACAAATTTTTCAGTCCAGTTTAACTCTTCATCTTTTATTCTTTTTATTAGTACATAATTCTTATCTTCTTCTGTTTTAAATTGCATAGAACCTAAATAAGTTACAGAAGTAATTCTAATATTGTGGTTGAAAAAGTCCGTAGAAAATATATTCTCAAAAGAGCTTGGAACAACAACATCAATACATTTTAAAAAAGAATTTGTTGTAGAATTAAAAATATTTAAAATTTCCTCTGATGTAATATCACTATCGGATTTAATGGAAAGCATCAACATTTGACATCCTAATTGATTTAGTTCATTTATTACTTCAATATAATCATAATTAGTAGAAGTACCTATTTCTAAAATAGCTGAATAGCATTCATTCTCAAAATATATATCTTCGCTAATTTTAGGAAAATTTGTGGGACTGTCAGTTAAAAAACATACTTCCTCAGTAAGGAAATAATCAATTATATTAATTATGTCATTTCCAAATTTTGATATTAGAAAATCAATCCTTTTTCCATCAATTTCTTTTAGTAAGTTATATGCAGTTTGACTGATAGAAAGGAGTTTCTGTCTTGATAAATCATATATGAGATAGCCATTATCTCCATCAACTAAATAACAGTCTGTAAAAACTCTTAAATATTTATTTTTATTCATAATTCAAAATTACTGTCGTATTTTGTTTATAGTATTCTCTGACTACATATTGATTAGTATTTATCCGTGAATTTTGAGCTAAAAAAATTTTCCTAGTGTTATTATCATCTGAATAATCAAATGAATCAATTAAAATATTGTTAAGGGATAATTTTTCAAGTGAAATTTTCGAATTAAGAAGTTTTTTCTTCATCTCTGGTTAAATATTTATATATGTGATACTCTATATTATAATTACAAGGCTTGCTGACCATTCCAAATTGTCCGACTGAGTTGATTTCTAAAAAATAATATTTTCCATTTTTACCTTTGATAATATCAATTGAACCCGTATTAAATCCTATTATTTTTAACAGTTCTTTTATTTTTATAGTCAATTCTTCAGGTAAAGTAAAAGGAATATTTCTATTAGGTTTTTCTCGATCGTATCTTCTGAAATCTACAGCGGTTTTTTCGTTGTTCTGGGAGAATATAGCCATGCTGTAGTAGTTTTCTCCCATAACAAAAGTTCTGATTTCAAAATCTTTTTCTATCTTTTCTTGTACCAAGCTCGGTGAGAAATAATTTGGTATTTTGTCTAGTATAGAATCCGTCAATTCATTTGTGTAAGATATGTGTCTTTGTTTTAAGTCATCGTCCATAGCAGCTACTGGCTCAAAAATTGATTTAGTTATTAGGGAATTGTTAACCTCTTTTTGAAATTCTAATATTTGTTTTTTTGTAGAAATTACTTTGGTTCTAGGAGTGCAAATGCCTAATTTGTTTGCTATAGATAGAATTTCTAATTTGTTCACTCTAGTTTTTAATCTATTTCCTAATATGACCGAAGCTTGTACAGAATTGAAAATATAACTGTAAAGTTCTTTTAATTCCGATTTTTGATTTGATCTTATTTTGTGGAGAAGAAATTTAGAGATACCTGACTCAGTTTCGTCAATTACCATGTTTTCAAGATTAGCACTGGGTCTTCTAAACCAAATCGAAGTAAATTCTTCCGTAAAGTTTTCATCATTAACTTTTTTTTCACCTGGAATACTTATGTCAATACTATCGAAATTAAAATAGTCTATATATAGATCATTATTACGTTCTATTATTTTATATGAATCAAGATTTAATCTTTTAAAAGACACACCATATCTATAAAACCAGCTACAAACTTCATCTGAAGATACATCACTATCTTGAGTTACAATTAAATGTTTTGCCATTGATTGTTATTTTAAAATAAAATTACCTCTATCTACAAATAAGAATTTGCTATAGAGGTAATTAATTGCAAATTAGCTCCTGCTAATACTAATCTGGACTTATATCACCCGAAGTACCAGTTTCAATGACCCAGCCTAAAAAATTCACATAATGATGGGTGGTGTAAAGACAATCTCCACCACCTTTGATTGAATCTAAAGTTTCAATCTCTTTAATTTTGAAATCTTCTAATTTTAACATAATGAATGATTTAAATATTAACTCTTCACTTAAAGGGGGCAGAGTATTCCCTATTATAAATATCTGCAGTTTATTGTAATAATGTAAATGTAAAACATATTGTGAGAGACAAACTCCATTTAATTATGACTGGAGTCGTCTACGTGATTATATGTTGTGTTGTTAATTCGGATTGAACTGAATATTAAAATTCTTTAAATAATCCTCTATTGGTTCCATTCCCATTTCTTTTCTTCTTTCGTTCACAGTTTCAGGATTTTCTAATTTATACAATTTACCATTTTCTATTTGCGAACCATATATTTGAGGTTTTCCGTCGTCCATTAACATCCTATCTTTCATCAATGCGTATTGTTGTTTAGATAAGTCTCCATTTTTTACCGCTTTTTCTATATATGGAAAATACTTTTTTCTGATTTGTTTAGTGCTATGTTGTAGCCCCAGCCATATTGCATCCATTTGTTTTTGACCAACCTCCTTTAATGTTGGCATACCACACTTTTCAATAATGCTAATCACTAACTCTTGATTCCTATGATCTTCTTTAGCGTATTTGATGAAGTCATTTGATTTTCTTATCCGTTGGTCACTTTCTAAAACTTCGCTCAAGATTTGAACTTTTTTGCTGCAATCGACTTCAATAATATCTACTGAACCTACATAGACAAATTTATCCTTATTCATGTAAAGGAATATTGATATGATTAAAACAAGAGCGGTTAATATGCTAAATAATACTTTTTTTATTTTCATTTCTATTTTTTTGTCTTATTCCAAAATAGATTGACCATTTTTGGTTAAAAATTAATTGTTCCCAAAGAATAGGAATTATTTTTAAGTATCGGAATAAAATTTGAATATTTTTTTCTTGCTTGGCCGAAAAAAGTTACTCAGATTTCCTTACCGACTTTTTCCCAACAACATCATCATTTTTTGAATCTATATTATATATATACAAATGTGAAAATAAATAACAAAAAAAAGTGTGATTCATATCACACTTTTTAACAATTATCTTATTTGTATTAATTATGAATAATTAGCTTTCTACAAAATTATCTTTTTGTTCCGCACATAGGTTTCACGGCTAATTCCTAAAAGAGAAGCTAATAATGTGTCACTTAATTTATGTATCAAGTGAGGAAATTCTTGTTTAAGGTGGACTAGTTTCTTATCAAGATCAAATGTATTTAACGCTTCAAAGCGTTTTATATGTAATGCGTTATATTCTTCTAGTATATCTGTGTATATGCTTTTCAAATTAGATGAAGATTTCATCAATATATCAAAATGATCCCTTGTAATACAAAGTATTTCACTATTTCCTAAG
Organism: Chryseobacterium sp. FG46; assembly: GCF_057809135.1. NCBI lineage: Bacteria > Pseudomonadati > Bacteroidota > Flavobacteriia > Flavobacteriales > Weeksellaceae > Chryseobacterium > Chryseobacterium sp. FG46. The sequence continues at coordinate 7,557 of NZ_JBMDJJ010000037.1, forward strand.
CATTCAATTGTTTCATTGTTTTCTGTAAAACCTCTAAAACTTCCAATATTAGTTAGAAATCTGTTTTCCCAAGCAATCATTCTCGTGATTTCTTTTCCTTTATCGTTAGAATAATACGCTCTTAAAAAACCACTGTTAATAAAAAATAGTTTGTTGCAGGGAGAATTTTTTTCAATTAAAATTTGTTTTTTCTTTACTTGTAATGGTGTGAAATAATTTTTAATGTTTTTCTTTTCCAACTCTGATACAGTTCCATACTTCTGGAGAAAATTAATTAGTTGTTCGTGTTTCATTTGTGTCTTTTAGTCAATAGTTTTATTTTGATATTAACGAGCGATCTTAGTGTTTATTTCTCATCATAAAAAATAAAGGGCATGAATTAACAACACCCTTCGTTCAGGTTCTGACAAAACCCTCTCAAGAAATGAAGTAAAACACGCCCAATCGGGTGCATTTCACAGTCGAATTTCTTGAGATATTTAAAATTGTCAGATTTTGAACAAAGAAAATGAGCTGTTAAACGCAGTATGTTATTTAAAATATATTCCTTTTTATCTACATATAAAATTTCTGTTGTTTGTTATATTTACAAATGTAGAAAGAAAAAACTAGTTTTACATTTTATGAATATTGAATCCGGGACAGAAAATAACATAAAGTCAACTATAATAAAATCCAAGTCTAAGATTTGGGTTTTATTTTGAAAGAATTTCTCACCGTACACAAAATTTTCTTGTTTATAAAAGAACTATTGTGTAACGAAAAAGGAGTTCGTACCTTGTTAAAAATCAAAACATAACAAAACAAACTCCTATGAGCCAAAGCCCATACAAAAGTATTTTAAAATTTCTAACCCAACAACACGAAGTAAAAAAAACACTCAATTATACAACCGTTTTTTGACTTTATCTATGATGATATCCTCTTGTATCATTCAGAAATCCTGTCATTTGGAATCATTGACGTCAGATTTTTCAGATGCGACGAACAAAGAAAGTAAAATCAAAAAAGTAAAACGCTTTTTGGATAGCAAATGGAATGATTACAAGGACTATTATCTTCCTTTTGCAAAAGAATTTTTGAGCACTATTGCTTCTCAAAAAGAACTTATTTTCATTATTGATGGGACTCAAAGTGAAGGAAATTGCGTTATTTTAATGCTTTCTGTGGTTTGGAAAGGGTATGCAGTTCCGGTGGTTTGGCTGGTTAAAGAAGGAGAAAAAGGACATTTTTCAGAAGAAAAACACATAGAACTCTTAGACGCAACCAAAGAAATCATACCTGAGGGTACTCGGAATATTCTTTTGGGAGATGGAGAATTTGATGGTAAAACATTACGCGAGACCTTGGAAGCAACAGATTTTGAATATGTATTGAGAACCAGCAAGGATAAACTCATCAAGAATGAATGCAATGAAACAGACCGCTTTGAGAGGCAAACCAATGGCTTTGAAAACGGGCAGTATTGGTTTGGAAATGCAAGTGAAAATGCTCACGCAGTTTATTGTAAATCAAAGGAATATCAAGATCCTATTTACCTTTTAACCAATTTGGAATTGGCGGGTTTGGCTTGTGCATACTATAAAAAACGTTTCAAAATAGAACTTCTCTTTAAGCAGTTGAAATCAGCTCACCTACAGCGTTCAAAACTTCAAGGAGAAAAACGATGCAGCAACCTGATGATGATCATTGCTTTTGCATTTGTATTCTGCTTTTGTTTGGGGATTGCCTTAAAAAATAAGAAAAAATCAATTATTGATAAATTCTACAGATTCGATAGAACCCAAACCATAAAACCTCTTACTTTGGCTCAAAAATGTTTAAACTCGTCCTTAGGTTTAGCCCTACGAATTTTCCAAAAATACACAAAACTTTTTTGGAAGATTTTTGTGTACGGTTAGAAATTGAAAGAAAAAGCTAAAACCCAATCACATTGTCCAATGCATCATCTACATCCTTATGAATAAAGTTGGATTGATAATTTACCGTTGTGGTAATAGAGGAGTGGCGATATAGTTTTTGCAACATCTGAATTGAATTTTTATTCCCTGAAATATTTCCAAAAGTATGTCGGGAAATATGCATCGTGATTTTTTATTGATTCCTGCGAGTTTTGCAATCCGCTTCAAATATTTGTTAAGATTTTTATCGGCATTGCTGGTGGTACTTACGATTGCTTTTTTGTTTTGCTTGTTAATGCCTTTCAATTTTGGGAAAGTATAGTCATCATTTGTAGTTTTATCTTTTTCATAATAAGAAATGATAGCCACAATTTTATCAGGAATTTTAAGTGATACCAATTTTTGATTCTTGTTCATTCGATATCGTAAACGTCCATCCTGAATTTCAGACCACTTTGTTTTCAATACATCTGCAACACGAATACCAGCCAAATAAAAACTGAACAGCCAAACATTTCGGGCATGCCATTCTTTAGAACCTAATTCCAAGTCCAAATCTTCCAGCTTTTTCACTTCTTCTTCTTCCGTTAAACCTACTTTTTGAGTTTCAGGAAATTTAATTTGAACTTTATTTCGCCCGAAAGGGTAGTGTTTGACATCAACAACTCCATCACGAATCGCAGAATTATAAATGGTTCGGATGATGATTAAATAATTGGTGATGGTTCTTTGGGAGAGTTTCTTTTCAAGAAGAATATAGGTTTGAAAAGATTTGAGAAGAGGAACTGTGATTTGCTCTAAGGGAAACTTCTCGCGTTTGAGGAAGGATTTGAAACAATTGACTCTCGGTTTGTCAGCGTTTAGTTGATTGAATTTTTTCAGTCGTTCTAAATTGTTGAGATAATGTTCGGCAACCGTAAAAAAAATGATTGTCAGCATTAATCAGTTTTTTCCGAATGGCTTTTACATCTTGTTTTTGTTTTTCCATTCCGACATCCATTTCAATTATTTTCTCTCCAGCTTCTGCAATTTTTTTTGAAATTAAATTGTTAAGCCTGACCGAATTTGGATGACTTTTCTTGACTCGTTTTGTCTTTTCATCCCAATCCGATTTATTAATATACTGTTCAAGATTAATGAAAGTAGATTTTCGGTCTTTGGTGATTCGAAGATAAATAGGATATTGCCCTTGCTTGTTTGCTTTTTTTGTAGTATTGCATTGATAGGCGACATAAATAAAAGTATTTAAGTGCTTGAAGCTTTTAAAAATTAATTAAAAGAGTTATAAACTCTATAAAGATTGTCGTTGGTATTTTGAACAAAATACAGAGTACACCGCGGCTTTATTGTATAGCCAAATTACACAACAAAAATTAGCCTTGCAAGAGAAAATGTCGAATTAATGCGGAATTTTGGGTACAATATGGGTACAACAAATAGCGGTTTATGATGGTATATCTTGGTTTATGATGAAGTTTCAAATTGATGGAAACTCCCCATTTTAGGGCAAAGTAGCCCAAAATGAGTCATCTCAAATAGGTTTCATAACCCTGAGGTCACGGGTTCAATTCCCGTCTTCGCTACAATAACCCGCAATCATTGATTTAATGATTGCGGGTTTTACTTTTAAAAGAATTGATACTTTACTCTTTAATTTTTTCAACTAAATTTTATTTTTAATAATTTCAGCCTTCTGATAGAGTATTAAGGGAATAATTATACTTTTCAGGGTTAGTACTGAGATCATTTATTCGTCTGATGTTATTATTCTTTTATATTCGCCTATTTGCTGTCTTTTTTTGCTGATCTTATTGTTGTTAGTAATAGAAATCCTTTGATTCGCTGAATTGTTGCTGTAATGGTCTGTTTAAAAGGAAAAGTATATTGGGTTTCCGGAAAATAGGATCATAGAAGTTACCATCTTAAAAATAAAGAATAAAAAACCGTCTTACAATCTGTAAAACGGTTTTAATTTTTCATAAAAGTTTTTTAAACCTGATATCCAAGCAGCTTTCTGATCTGATAGAAGAATCTTTCAATCAGCCTCAGATCCTGTGTTACAATTTCTGCACTGCCTCTAAGCTCTTTATCGAATGTAAGTGTTTTGTTGTAGCTCGTTTTTAATCCTTTTGGTAAAATTACATCTACATAGTAATTTCCTTTGTCATCAGGAATAAGTGATATGTTCTGTACCTTTCCTTCGATGATACCGTATTCCTGGAATCGGTAGTTATCCAGTTTAATCAGTACTTTTTCACCTGGAGTTATTTTTCCTGAATTTGTTGTAGGAACAGACATTCTGCCCACTAATTGTTCTTTATTTTCAGGAAGAATAGAAAGGATGGGTTCACCTACTTTTACAAACTGATTCTCACCAAAGAACTGCTGGAAGCTGGCAACACCATCCGTGGATGAGATAACAAGATAGTTCAGTTCCCACTGTTTTAGAGATTTTCTCAGCTGTTCAAGAAGCTGAAGGGTTTGTGAAGAGTAGGTAATTCTGTCTTTTTCTGTATTAATGGCAGTTCCGCTTTTTGTTTTATTCAGATTGGAAATTCCTTCATCCATTTGTGATATGGAGATTTTAATATTCTCAAGATTTTGCTGAGCCTGAAGATATTTGATCTTTTCGTTTTCAAGTTCCATTGCTGAAATAACCCCTTGATTAAATAGTTCCTGAGATCTGTTGAAGTTTTTCTTTGTCAGGTCATATTTTATAGATTCCAGACTTTTCTGCTGTTTCAAAGTAGCAATTCTTATTTTATATTCTGAAATGCTCTGATTGGCGGCCAGGTTTTCAGGAGCATAAGGCTGTAGTCTTGTAAAAAGAGCTTCATCCTGAAATGCTTTTGCGAAACTGTTATATTCACCCTGCAATTCACCCAGTTTAAATCTTGAAGTCTGGTCAATTGGAAAGGTATATAATTGATCAGGTGTGATTGAGTCTACCAGTTTTTTAAGCTCTAAAATATCTTTATAATTAGCAGCAGACTGCATCACCATGAGAACATCGTTCTTTTTAACTTGCTGATGATCTTTTATAAATATTTTTTCAATTTTGGAACTGGTTCGTGCTTCTATTTTCTCAGGCGGATTCTGGGAAGTCACAATAATAGGAGCTGGTACAAATTCCGGATATTTTATAATGTAGCTCATTAAGAGAATCAACAGGAGGATAATAAATATTACAGTGTTTCCCCAGCGGATCATCCAATGCGGGGGCTGGGTAAGAATATCCTGTACGCTTTCTGAGCGGAGTTCAATATTGTCTAAAACGTCTTCTTTCATTGTTCTGTAGTAAAATTTCCACCCATTTTTCAGGGGGAATGTAATTTAAATAATTGAAAAATTTCCATTATACCTATTCCAGTGCTGAAATACTTGAGTCGGGAGGTATTTGTAATTTCTCACTATTAATTTTTAATTTAAACTTTCAAATTTTGCATATACCATTAACTTCCTAATTCAAGCTGGTTTCTTACCAATCTGTAATATTCTCCCCTTAAATCTACCAGGTCAGCATGACTTCCTTCTTCTACCACTTTCCCCTGATCCAGTACAATGATTTTATCAGCATGTCTTACCGTAGAAAGCCTGTGGGCAATCACTACTGCTGTTTTTCCTTTAAAGAACTGTTCAAGATTTTCCATAATTACTTTCTCATTGTTGGCATCCAATGCAGAGGTGGCTTCATCAAATAAAATATATTCAGGAGATTTGTAAACTGCTCTTGCAATGAAAAGTCTCTGCTTCTGGCCTCCACTTACTCCAACTCCTTCATTTCCAATCTTCGTATTATAACTTAATGGAAGACTTTCAATAAAATCCTTGATGTTGGCGATTTCTACAGCACGCCTAAGTTTTTGTTTATCAATGTGATCTTCACCTACAGCAATATTATTGGCAATGGTATCATTGAAAACATATCCTTCCTGCATTACAACTCCACAATGATCTCTCCAGTATCTTGGAGAAATATTTTTCATATTGGTATTTCCGATTCTGATTTCACCCTGGTCAGGATCATAAAATTTCATCAACAGCTTCAATAAAGTTGTTTTTCCACTTCCGCTGGCTCCCACAATAGCTGTTGTCTGCTGATAAGGAATTGTAAGGCTTAAATTTTCAAAAACCGGGACATCAGAACCAATGTATCTGAATGACATATCTTTGATTTCGATATCTTGTTTCGGAACATCTGTAGCATACTGTTCATTTTTATCTTCTTCATCATCTTTATCATGAATTTCTCCTAACCTTTCAAGGGAAATCTTAGCATCCTGAGTCTGCTTGATAAAGTCGATAAGCTGAAGAAGCGGGCTGTTTAACTGTCCAATAATATATTGAACAGAAAGCATCATCCCCAAAGTAAGGTTTCCGCTTAAAACAAGTTTAGCAGAAAGGAAGCTCACCAGGATATCTTTCATCTGATTGATAAAGTTTCCTCCCACAGACTGCCATTGTTCTAATGAAAGTGATTTTATTCGGATCTTAAATAGTTTTACCTGTAGAAATTCCCAGTCCCATCGTTTTTGTTTTTCAGCATTATGCATTTTGATTTCCTGCATACCGTTGATAAGCTCGATGACTTTACTCTGCTCCTGAGATACCTGAGAGAATCTCTTATAGTCAAGTTCTTTTCTTTTTTTCAGGAAGAAACTGATCCAGCCGATATATAATACAGCTCCTACAAGATAAACAATGAAAAGTCTGTAATCATAAAATAATAATACAATACTGAAAATAATAAGGTTCACCAGTGAGAATAATGTATTCAGTGAAGAACTTGTAAGAAGCTGTTCAATTCTGTGATGGTCATTAATTCTCTGCATAATATCTCCTGTCATCCTGGTATCAAAGAAACTTATCGGAAGCTTCATTAATTTGATAAAAAAATCGGAGATGATCGAAATATTGATTCTTGCCGAAAGGTGAAGAAGAATCCAGCTTCGGATCGTCTCAATTCCCATTCTTCCCAGGAACAGCATGATTTGCGCAAGTAAAACTACATAGATAAAATTAATATCCTGATTCTGAATCCCGACGTCTACAATACTTTGGGTAAGAAACGGGAATATCAAGGAAAGTAAACTTCCTCCTAAAAGCCCAATGGCCAGCTGTATAACAAGTGTTTTATACTTCAGAAGATATTTGGACAAGAATGTAAAGCTGGCCTTACTTTCTTCAGCGTCAAACTCTGTCTGGAAGAATGCCGGAGTGGTTTCAAGAATCAGGACAATTCCTTCTTCTGTATTTTCGTTGGCATTTTCTCCAATCCAGGATTTGATGAATTCTTCTCTGGTATAAGTGATCAATCCATAGCTGGGATCTGAAATATATACTTTGTTGTTTTTGTCAATTCTGTATACAACAACAAAATGATTCTTATTCCAGTGTGCTACACATGGGAAAGGAACTTCTTCTGTGAGAGTATTGAAATCGATTTGAACTCCCATTGACCGGAATCCGAGGTTTTCTGCGGCATCGCTCAGGCCAAGAAGACTGCTTCCTTCACGGGTGGTTTCGGAAAGGTTACGAATCTGCTGCAGGGATATACTTTTACCATAATACTTACTTACGATTCTGAGGCATGTAGGACCGCAGTCTTTGGTATCTGGTTGCTTATAAAAAGGAAACTTTTTTTTCAAAACTACTACTCATTATAAAATGCCGTCAATGAATGACGACATTTTTGCTTTAATTCAATTATAATTCAATGAAATGGTAAACTGGAAATAGCCCCATTGATCACCGTTTTTCTACTCTTTTACCTCTTTTCAGATGGTTATTTTGTTTTTCCTAAGATAGTGAAATTTTTAAATGAAGAAGATTTATTTACTAAATCTCATCATCCTCTATTAATTCATCAATAAAGAACGAGATATCTTCACGGTCATACTTATCCGGGAACTGATATCCATTGATGATAAAGATAGGAGTAAAGCTTAATCCTGCGTTACTGTTTTCTTTAGACATCTCTACCAACGGATTCAGATTTTCTGAGTTTACTTTTCCTCCGGAAAGTGCATTGATTTTGCTTTCATCTTTAGTCTCAAACCACTCTTCTACAGCATGTAAAAATTCTTTTTCAGGTTTATTATGGTAAATATAAGTTAAATCTGAAATAAGCTGCGTGTATTTTTCAGGAGCTCTGTCCGGGCTGTAATTGAATCTCATCTGCAATGAAATATCATCAGGATATTTTTCCAAAAGACCTTCCACCAGTTTATGTGCATCTTTACAGAAACCACAATATGGATTGGAAACGATAGAAATACGAAGCTTGGCATCTCTTTTTCCAACGGCGAAAGTTTCAGTATCCTGAAATTCTATTTTCGGATTTTGTTCCATCTGATTTTTGAAAAGTTCATAGTTTCTCTTGAATCTGAGATTTTTTGCATTCGATTTTTGCAGCGCCTCTTTTTGCTCGAGAAGAGTGTTGAAATAAATAACTGCAGAAAATACAAGAGCCCACAGAATGACAGTTAATAAAAGAGTTCCCGCACTGAAAGACAGATTCTCAAAAAATAAACTGCTTATTACAATTTGTCCTGCAAGGATTGAAATAATTAAAAGACATACTCTGCAAAATGTTTTTTCTACAAATGCCTGGATATACAGAGAGTATCCTATTGCCAGTACAGAAACGAATGTAAAACCTTTTACGATATACGCTGTAGCTGGTAAGAAAAGACCCAATACCGCAAGTCCTGCAAAATAGATCAGAGAAAAATCTGCAAATTTTAACCCTAGAATACTGGTTTTATCTTGTTTTATAATCTTATCACATGAGTTGGCTGTCTGGTTTGCAGCAGCACCTCCGCCTCCACATATACTACCGATCACAGTAGAAGTATTTCCGAATTTCTGATTGAAAATTTCCAGAGAAATATAAACTCCTGCTAATGAAAGAATATTAAATAGAGCTTCGTAAATGGTTTGGCTGATAAAAGAATAAGCAAGAACAGCAGCGAAAATGATATAAAGAACCGGTTTGAAATTGAAAGCCAGTTTGCTTTCTGCATTTTCTGTTTTCTCAAACAGAAGTACGAAATCTGTTGACTTATTATAAAGCTCTTCTTTACCAAAGGTCTTTGCTTTTTCCGAATATACTGAATAATTGCTTCCTGACTTTTTTACCAGGGAAAATGAATTCTCAACAATGGCAATAAATTCTTCCGGAAGTTCGTCCCAATATTCTTTGTCTAGTTCGTAAGCGTCATTTTTTACTCCCATAAAGTTCAGAGTGTCACTAAATGCCAGTGCAGATGGGTAATTGGGATGGGAATTGAACTGGAAGATAAATTCCTGTTTATCGAGTTTTAAATGGTTAATTAGTTTGTCAAAAATCATATTAATATTTTTATCTAAAATACACAGATGTTTTAAATATACAAAAAATATTTTCCTTTATTAGTGAGATATGAACGGGTGTTGGTAGATTTTATTTGATCTTCAGTATTTTATTCTATTAGATTTAGAGTTTTACGATATAGTATAGTACTGATATTAATAATGAGCAGTCTCATCTCATCTCCCAGGTATGAGTTTGTTTGTATTATTACAAGCTGTAACCATCTTTTTTGATGTGAATTACAGATTCTGTTGTAAAGAAAGAACTTTGATTTCAATATTCTGATATTTGAGAGTTTTCAGGGGGAAATATATCTTTAGCTTCCTTTTGTGAATTTTGGAATAAAAAAAACAGGTTTAATAATAGCTAAAAGAATGATGGGTATATTTTAATTTTTTGAATTTGAAATTTTAGAAATATTCTATACAATATAGGAGATAACTCTAATTTTTAAAATAGGTAAAACTGGATGAAATTGAAATGTTTTTTATTTAAACAAATGTTTTATTTTTTAAATTTTTCATAGCTTATACGACTTTTAACCTTGTTTTGAGTGTGGGATGTCGCTATTTTGCATGATTTGTGACAAGATAAAATGAACTCAAAAAAACTTAAAAAATCATAAAGTTTTCATAAAGTTTTAAAAAAGGATAGAAATGTTTTTGTATTTATAAAATATGTCGTACTTTTACATCGCCTTGAATGAGGGAACAAGTCAAGGTAATAAATTTTTTTTCATCATTTGTGTTTTTAGAATCGTATCGCCTGATACGATTCTTTTTTATTTATGATTCGTAATGTAAGAGCAGGTCAATAAAGTAAGAATAGGTAACAGAACCTTCCTGCTGATTGCTTTTCAGAAACAGATTGTTAGTAAATCCAAAGAACTCATCCAGCCATCCCTGATGCTGAAGAACGAAACTTTTTTCATACGCACGGTCTCTTTTCATGGCAGGGGAATACTGATGAAGAATATTCTTTACAAACTGAGGGTCTTCCTCTACAATAAACCTTAAAAGGCTTTTTAAAGTAAAAAATTCAGTACTGTATCTCAATTCCGGATTGCTGGAATGAATACCTAATAGATACCCTACAAAATTGGCCTCCTGTTCTCTGGCAAAACCCAATTGGTGAGAGGTTTCATGGGCAGTAGTGAAAGGAATGAAACTATGAGGCAATTCAGAGTTATACTGAGCTTCTGCTGTAAAAGGATTATAATACCCGAGAATGCCGGTAAAACTCATTACATTTTTGAAGATACTAGGTTTAATGTTCAGGAACTGAGGAACTTTTTTATCCGAAATATAAGAAGGAAGCTTTGTCTGTTGATACAGAATTTCCTTTTGAATAGAGGTGAGATCAGTAATGATAAATACTCCCTTGCTGTCTTCCTGTACAAACTGTCGTGTTGCCCTGCATTTTTCAAGATAAACAAGAGCCAGTTTTTTTGCTTTTTCTACATCCGGTTCTTTCTGGCTCGAAAGTTTTTTAATAATAGGAGTCTGGAAATATAACATTCCCCAAAATACCTGATAAATAAAATAAAAGACATTAATGATGATCAGGAGCTTTATCATCGAATTGTTTCTTCGCTGCTTCCCGAATAAAGAAATTAAATAATATAAAAGAAAGCCTCCCAATATAATATAAATCAAATCTCCAATAGAAAACGGAATCCAGCTGAACAGTATCTGATGGGCTTCTTTCTGAAGTTCAAAAAAGTTTTCAAAAAAAGAAATCATTACTTTGGATTTTGAGAATCCATAAAACAAAAGAAATTGGGCAAGTAATACACCTGCCCAAAATCTCTTTTTCTTATATATGTTTGTTACTATATTAATGACCATTACCTTTAGATACTTTATCCAGATCAATGCCCTGGGCTTTCAGAATCCCACTTACACGGATCGCATAGAACGCAAGATAAGCAAAACAAATAACCCCTACGATATAACTGAAATGAATATTGGTAATATCTGCAATATAACCCTGTATAAAGCTTACAATACCTCCACCCATAATCATCATAATAAGGTATCCTGAACCCTGGTTGGTGTGCTTTCCAAGTCCGTTGATAGCCAGTGCAAAGATACATGGCCATAGCGTAGAACAGAAAAGACCTACACTCGTAAATGCATACACAGATACCATTCCGGTAGTGAACATCCCGATAACCAATGCTGTAATCCCTGCCAAAGAGAAGATCAGAAGCATTCTTGCCGGGTTTCCTTTACTTAAGATATCACAGATAATCATCGCAATGATGATGAATCCATAAACATAGAAAGGAGAAAGATCGTGGTTCGCAATAGCGTTTACGAATAAAAATAGACAGAACGCAAGATAAGGAGCTAAGAATCTTAATATCTTTTTGAATCCTGCATTTACGTCAAATGCTTCTACAGCACCTGTCCAACGGCCAATCATCATGGAGGCCCAGTATAAAGAGATATAAGGTGCTACATCTTTTGTCTCAAATCCTAGATTTTTTTCCATATAAGCAGGAAGGTTACTCGCTGTGGATACTTCCACTCCTACATAGACGAAAATGGCGATCATTCCCATAACCAATTGAGGGTACTGGAAAGCCGAAGTTCTGTGCTCTCCCGGAGTTGTATCATCGGTATTCTCAATATTCGTTGGGGTTACTGCAGGAAGTGAAGAAAACTTAAGCATTAAAGCCACCAAAGCAAAAGCTGCTCCTAATATAAGGTAAGGTATTTTTACACTTTCTATACTCGCCTCTGTATTGGCGGCACTTGCAGAACCGAAAATAGCAAATGCAACGATAAGCGGTCCAATGGTAGTTCCTAAGTTGTTGATTCCTCCTGCCATTGTTAATCTCTGAGATCCTGTTTCTGTAGGACCTACTTCAATAGCAAGCGGGTTGGCAACAATCTGCTGGAGAGAGAATCCTAAACCTACAATAAATAATCCGGAGATCATTAAAGGGAAAGAATGCATATTGGCGGCAGGATAGAATAATAACGTTCCCAATGCGGAAATCAGAAGCCCCACAATAAGCCCGTTTTTATATCCGATTTTATTAATCAAATCCTGTTTAAGACTCTTTGATACAAGCATATAAATTAAAGAACCTACAGTATACGCTACATAAAAGCATATCTGTACCAGCATACTTTCCGTTTGGGATAGATTGAAGGCTTTTTGAAAAACAGGGATCAGAATATCATTACTGGCTGCTACAAATCCCCAAAAGAAGAATACAGTAACCAATGGAATGAATTGGGCCCAATTGGTTTGTTTAGAATAATTTGACATATTTATTATAGATTTCACAAACAAATATAGCTATTTCCTTTCAACGGAATGCCTGATTAAGGTTTTTTTTATTTTATCATAAGCCTCTGCCTTTAAGTCTTTTGGCGAATCTGTAGGCTCAATGATTCCATTGAAGTATACCTTTACTCTTCCCGGATAGCCTTTTGAGTTTTCAAAAGGGAACATTTCCTTGAGTCCCACAAAGGTATAAACAGCTATAGGGGAATGATGTTTTGAAGACAGCATAAATGCACCGTCCTTAAAATCATCCAGGATAATAGAAGTGTCGTCAGGCACACCGCCTTCAGGAAAAATGGCAATACTGTTGCCTTCCTCCATCTTCTCGGCACATCTGCGGTATACATCTGCACGGCTTTTTGCACTTGCTCTGTCTACCATTACACATATTCTTTTATATATGGTTCCGAAAATAGGAATCTTCACCAGCTCTTTTTTTCCTACAAAACATATCGGATGGTCCGGAAACAAAATGCATACAAGCATAATATCCATGATGGATGTATGGTTGGAGATAAAAACATAAGGGATATTTTTGTCTTTTTCCTGTTCCGAAAGCTTAATCAGGTCATATCTGAAGCCCATTCCGTAGAACATACCGAAACACCAGACCCTGACTAGTTTATAGCCGTATTTATAATGCTTTTTATTAAAGGATAAAATGTAAACCGGAATCCCGATACTTACCGTCAGAAAAAATGCCAACAGCAGCAGCCAGAATCTCCAGAGATAATTTAAAATTTTTGTCACAGCTTAACCGTTAAAAATTACTTTCTTTTTTACCGAATAATTCAGAATGGAAACCAGTAATATTGCGGCAATTTTACTAATCATTTCCGGGCTTAAGGTATAAAAAAATAAATTGATATTATCTTTAAATATGAAGCTGTAAAATATTTGGAAAAAACCTAAGCTGAGTACTGTTGAAAAAAAAGAGACTACCATGAAATAAGCAAACTCTTTTCTCTTGGAATGTTTTCCTCTTTCAAATACAAACCAGATGCTCAGAAAGTAATTGGTAATAATCCCACAGCTCGTAGAAAAAATGTTACTTAAAGGATAATGTACTCCATAGAAGTTGGTCTCCTTTACAAAGAAGTGCGGAAGATAGGTGCTGAAAATCTTAAAGCTGCCTATTTCTACAATGGCACTCAGCCCTCCTGCAATGATGAAGAACAAAACCTGTTTCTGGCGTAAGAGTATTTCTTTCATTTAATAAGTATAAAACTAAAATCTTTGTACATATCGGGCAGCCTGCCGGGTTGGTTAATCTCTCACCAGATAAACATCTTAGAAAATTTCTTCTGTTCATAATGGTTTTGAAATCCCAACAGTTATATAGCTTCACAATATGAATATGCAAATTTATAACTATATGTTAAACACTGAAAAAAGTTGTTAAAATATTTTTTTTAATAAAAAATATGTCTAATTTTAGTATTCAGAATGATGTAATTAAGACCTGATAATAAATTCATTTTCAACTCCTTGTGTTGATGGTTTTTCTATCTTGTAGTGCGCGGTTAAGAGCATATACTCCAATTTTTTATGACCCAATTAATAATAATATTTGTATGAAACGTCAAAACAAATACAGAAAATTCCAGCTTCAACAGAAAAATATTGAGGCTCTCGAGAAAGAAAATTCCCGCTTCAAAAGAGTGTATTCAGAATATGAAAATATGTCAAATGAATTGTGGAATCTTGAAAACTCCAATGGAGAACCAGTACCTGATGATTTTATCAATGCAATGGTATTACAGACTTCCTATCTGGAAGATGAAATAGAAGACTGGCTTTTGCAATTCAACGAAAAAAAAACACAAATCAAGCATTAATGATTTTAGACAGCTTCCAGGTTGTTTTTAAATGCTAATTGAAGATAAATTCATAATTTAGCAAGCTTAAATTAAAATCTAAAATATGGTTGCTATTGTAGATAGTGGTTCTACTAAATCGGATTGGGTAATACTTGATGACTTTAAGAAAGTTTTTCTGAAAACAGAAACAATTGGTTTCAATCCGAATTTTATCAACAGAGAACTTATCGCTCCTGAAATACAGAAAAATAGCAATCTGATATCGGTTAAGAATTCAATTACCAAAGTCTTTTTTTATGGTTCCGGATGCGGTGTGAAAAAAAACTGCGAAACCATAGAAGAAGAGCTGAAAAAAGTTTTTGGAAAAGCAGATATTATAGTAAAGGAAGACCTGATGGCTGCAGCATATGCAGCGTACAGCGGAAAACCTGCTATCGTGTGCATTCTTGGCACAGGATCTAATTCCTGTTTTTTTGACGGTGAAAATGTAAAGATAGAATTGCCTTCGCTGGGATTCCTGATCGGAGATGAAGGAAGCGGTAGTGCTATCGGAAAGCAATTGGTACGCAGATACTTTATGAAAAAACTGCCTGCAGATCTTCATAAAGAATTTGAAGCAGATTATCATCTTACCGTAGAAGATGCATTGAAAAACATGTATCATACTCCAAGACCCAACGCATATCTGGCGAATTTTACCAAATTTGTAATCGAAAGAAAAGACCATCCTTATTTCAAAGACATGGTGTTTGAAGAAATGAAAAGTTTCTTCGAATATCAGGTTCTTCCTTATAAGGAAGCGCATGAAGCCGAGATTAATTTTATCGGCTCCATCGCTTATTATTATGAAAATACACTACGTTCTGTAGCTGCAGAACTTAATTTAAATGTGGGACATGTTGTGCAGAAACCAATTGAAAGCTTAGTAGATTACCACATTAAATATATACTTTAACAAAAAACAAAATTTTATGTCAAGTAACAACAATCGTGACGAAAAGAACTTTAGCCAGGCCGCGCTAGATTATCATAAAGCAGAACCCAAAGGAAAAATTGAAGTGATCCCATCAAAGCCACACTCTTCTCAAAGAGATTTGTCATTGGCTTACTCTCCGGGAGTCGCGGTTCCTTGTATGGAAATTCATGATAAGCCGGAAACTGTATATGATTATACGGGAAAAGGAAACCTGGTAGCAGTAATTTCTAACGGTACTGCCGTACTTGGACTGGGAGACATCGGTGCTGAAGCTTCAAAACCGGTAATGGAAGGGAAAGGACTATTATTCAAGATCTTTGCAGATATCAACGTTTTTGATATTGAGATCGACGAAAAAGATCCGGATAAATTTATTGAAATCGTAAAAGGGATTGCTCCTACTTTCGGAGGAATCAATCTTGAAGATATTAAAGCGCCTGAAGCTTTTTATATAGAACAAAGACTGAAAGAGGAGTTGAATATTCCTTTGATGCACGATGACCAGCACGGAACAGCCATTATCTCAGCAGCTGCATTGATCAACGCTCTGCAGATTGCCAATAAAGATATTGCCAAAGTGAAAATGGTGGTCAACGGAGCGGGTGCGGCAGCTATTGCATGTACCAAGCTTTATATCTCATTAGGGCTGAAAAAAGAAAATGTCCTGATGTGCGACAGTAAAGGCGTAATCAATCATAAAAGAGAAAACCTTACTCCTGAAAAATTAGATTTCATTGCTCAGACAGATATTGAAACATTGGAAGATGCTTTAAAAGGATCTGATGTTTTTGTAGGATTGTCAAAAGGAAACGTGATGACTCCGGAAATGCTGTTGAGCATGAACGAAAACCCTATTGTATTCGCTTTAGCTAACCCTGATCCGGAAATTGCTTATGATCTTGCGCTGGAAACCCGTAAAGATGTAATCATGGCTACAGGAAGAAGTGATTATCCTAATCAGGTAAACAACGTATTAGGATTCCCGTATATTTTCCGTGGTGCATTAGATGTACAGGCTACAGCAATTAATGAAGAAATGAAACTGGCTGCCGTACACGCCATTGCTGATCTTGCAAAAGAACCAGTGCCGGAAGCTGTAATTTTAGCATACAACGTTCAGAATCTTCAGTTTGGAAGAGAATATTTTATTCCGAAACCATTTGATAACAGACTGATCACAAAAGTATCAAGTGCTGTAGCAAAAGCAGCTATTGAAAGTGGTGTGGCCAGAAAAACCATTACGGATTTTGAAGAATACGAGCACCAGCTTTTAGACAGAATGGGAAGAGATGAGAGGTTGGTAAGAATGATGCAGAGCCGTGCGAAATCCAATCCGAAAAGAATTACCCTTGGAAATGCTGAAGAATATAACGTATTGAAAGCAGCTCAGATTCTTTATGAAGAAGGAATTGCTTACCCAAGTCTTTTAGGAGATAAAAAATACATCAAGGCGCAGATGGAGCGTTACGGAATTACCCTGGATGTTCCAATCATTGATCCGAGTGATGACGATCAGAAAGAAAACAGAAAGAAATACAGAGAAACCCTTTGGAAACTTCGTCAGAGAAAAGGAATGAACGAGTACAAAGCAAAAAGATACGTACGCCAGAGAGATTACTTCGGACCTTTGATGCTGAAACATGGTGATACAGACGGACTTATCGTAGGATTCTCTAAAAACTATACTTCCGTTTTACGCCCTGTTTTAGAAGTGATCGAAAAAGATAAAGGAGTAGACAAAGTAGCGGCAATGATGATGATTCTGTCTGAAAAGAAACCTATTTTCTTCGCAGATACTTCCATCAATCAGAATCCTACTGCTGAAGATCTTGTGAATATTGCTAAAATGGCAGAATTTACAGTAAAATCTTTTGCTATTGAACCAAGAATTGCAATGCTTGGATTTGAAAACTTTGCTGCCATTTCTGAAACTTCTAAAAAAGTAGCCAAAGCAGTAAATATCCTTCACGAAAAATTCCCTAAAATGATTGTGGATGGTGAAATTCAGCCGGATTTTGCAATGGATGCAGATCACCTGAGTGATTATCCATTCTCTAAGTTGGGAACTACTCCGGCCAACACCTTCATCTTCCCGAATCTGGAAAGTGCCAACCTTTCTTACAAAATTCTGAGAGGAATGAAAGTAGCACAGGTAATCGGACCAATCTTAATGGGACTAAAGCAGCCGGTACATGTACTTCAGATGCGTTCAAGCGTTGATGAGATTGTGAACCTTGCTACCATTGCTGTTCTTGATGCTCAAAGAAGAGAAAAGAAATCGTAATATAGAATTATCGATATGACTGGAAAACAGTAATCCATCTTTCTTATTTAAAAAATGACACTTTAAACCGTGTTCAGATAGTAAAAAGGCTCCATATTTTGGAGTCTTTTGTTTTTCTGTTAATTCCTTGAATTCTTATTTGAAATTTAAGTTAAAAATCATTCGTACATTAAATGAAAACATTAATTAGTTTAAATTGCTATATTTGGGAGTTTTAAAAATTAATAATGATATTTTCTTTACAAGGCACTGTTCAAGAACTTACGCCTACTTACGCTGTTATCAATGTTCAGGGAGTTGGTTACTACGTGGGAATCAGTTTGATGACCTCACAGACGCTGGTTTTGAATCAGCAGACCTTTTTATTTATTCAGCAGATCATTCGTGAAGATGCTCATCTTCTTTTTGGATTTAACACACGTTCAGAAAAAGAAATGTTCAATCTGTTAATAAGTGTTAATGGAGTGGGAGCCGTTTCAGCATTGATTCTGTTGTCAACATTGAGCCTTGATGAGATTGCTTCTGCGATACTTTCCGGAAACAGTGCATTGATTCAAAAAGCAAAGGGAATTGGTGCAAAAACTGCCGAAAGAATTATCGTAGATCTTAAAGATAAAGTACAGAAATACAGTGATCCAAATGCTAACATTTCTGTGATGGTGGATAATAAAATCAAGGAAGAATCGTTATCTGCATTAGAAGTTTTAGGCATTCCTAAACGAACGAGCGAGAAGATTGCGGATAAAATTATAAAACAAAATCCAAACATCTCGGTAGAAGAATTGGTTAAACAAATCTTAAAAAACATTTAACATTTGGTGGCGAATAGTAAGCATCTTAACATATTTTTGTTCCTGTCGTTCCTGTGTATGTCTGTAAGTGCTTTTGCACAGACACAGAAAGATACAGCGATCATAAGAAAACAATATGAAGTGGCCGACCCTACGAGGTATGAAGCCTATTACGACATAAAAACCGGGATGTACTATGTATATCCTAAAATCGGAAATACCATCACAGGTCCTCCTACAGCCATGTCTCCGGAAGAGTATAAAGAATATATGCTCGCCAGCCAGACAAAAGCTTATTATAAGGAGAAATCCGATAAATATAATCTTCTCTTCAGAAAAGACAAATCTGATGCAAGGAAGAAGGGACTAATCCCTTCATTGTTAATTAATAACAAACTTTTTGAGACGATTTTCGGAGGTAACAAAATTGAAATCATCCCTTCAGGATACGCATCCCTGGATTTTGCGGGACTTTACCAAAAAATAGATAACCCAATGATCCTGCCTCAGAACAGGACCAGTTTTACCTTTGATATCGATCAGAGAATTCAGCTTGGATTATTAGGGAAAGTAGGGGAAAATCTTCAGTTAAAAGCCAATTATGACACCCAGAGCGGTTTTGCTTTTGAAAACAGAATGAACCTTGTATGGCAGGCCAAAGGAAGCTGGAAAGATCTTCAGAGTAAAGGCCTTGGAAATGTAGATAAACCTAACGAAGGAGGTGAAGATAAAATCATCAAAAGAGTTGAATTTGGTAATGTAAATATGCCGCTTTCAACCAACCTTATCCGTGGTTCACAATCACTGTTTGGGGTAAAAACAGAATTCCAGTTAGGAAAAACATTTGGAACAGTAGTCCTTTCCCAGCAGCAGGGAGAGGCTCGTAATATTGTAGTACAGGGAGGTGGTGTGATGAACAATTTTAAAGTCAATGCTATTGACTATGAAGAAAACCAGCACTTTTTTATAGGACATTATTTCCTGAACAAGTATGATGATGCCCTGCTTAATTATCCGCAGATCAATTCCACGATCAATATTACCAGAATGGAAGTCTGGGTATTGGATCAGGGAAACAGTAACCTGGCTTACCAGAAAAGTATCATCGGGATCAGGGATCTGGGCGAAGGCCCCGGCGGAGTAACGCTGCCGGATAACTCGCTGAACGGATTGTATGATGAAGTATCACAAGTAGCCGGAACAAGAGAAGCAGGAAAAAATTACAATGCTCTTTTTCAGGGGCATGTCTTCCCGGGAACATCTACTCCCTACAATAACGGAGAAGAATTTGTTCTTGCTACAAAAGCGAGAAAGCTGAATGCTAATGAATTTACCTACCAGCCACAGCTGGGATATATTTCATTAAACCAAAAATTGAATGACCAGCAGCTTTTAGCCGTTTCGTACTCTTATACTGTTAATGGAAGTAATAAAGTATACAAAGTAGGGGAATTTTCTGAAGAAAGCCCTGTGCTGGTCACTAAGGTATTAAGAGTAAATAATAAAGTGAATACTCAGTCTCCGATGTGGGATCTGATGATGAAGAATATCTATTCTATGGATGCAGGACAGGTATCTCCGGATGGCTTTATCCTTAACGTATATTACAGAGATCCAAAAACAGGAGGTAAAGTAAACTATCTTCCGGACACTCCTGTAAAAGATCAGAATTTACTGAAGTTATTTAACTGGGACCGTCTGAATATGAACGGAGATATCCAGAACAATAAAGACGGAAGTAAAGGAGACGGTATTTTCGACTTTGTCAATGGGATTACCATCAGACCGGAAACAGGAAGAGTGATTTTTACCAAAGTACAGCCTTTCGGTAAATATCTGGAGTCAAAATTAGGTACAAGTGATCCTCAGTATGTTTTTCAGGATCTTTATACCAAACAAAAACTACAAGCTTCCGCCAGTAATCTTTCACAGAGGTATACCATGGAAGGGCGTTATAAAGGAGTTCAGGGACAAGGTATTTCTTTAGGTGCGGTAAACGTTCCTCAGGGATCAGTAAAAGTGGCTGCAAACGGGGTACAGCTTACAGAAGGTGTAGACTATACGGTAGACTATATGCTTGGTACGGTTACTATCATTAATGAAAATGTAAAACAGTCCGGACAGGCAATCAATATTTCACTGGAAAACCAATTGACATTTAATACCCAAAGAAAAAGATTCTTAGGATTAAATTTGGAAAGAAGATTTAGTGAAAACTTTATCTTAGGAGGAACGGTGATCAATTACTCAGAATCTCCATTGACTCAGAAAGTAAACTTCGGGCAGGAAGCGGTAAACAATACCATGGCAGGGATCAACCTGATGTACAACAATCAGGCTCCTTATCTGACAAGACTTACCAATAAACTTCCGATGGTAAAAACCGAAGCTCCATCCAACTTAAACTTCAAGATGGAAGCGGCATACTTGTTACCTGGATTGAATAAAGGAACAAATAACCAGTCTTATATTGACGATTTTGAACAAACCACTTCTAAAATATCATTAAAAGAACCGGCAGCATGGAGTTTAGCTTCAAAACCGGAAAAAAATAAATTACCACCATTTAACACAGTGCCTGGCAATGATGATCTAACAAGCGGATATGGAAGAGGACTATTAACATGGTATAATATTGACCCTAGATTCTGGGGAGTTGGAGGAAAAGCACCTGCAGGAATTACACCGCAGTCTGTATCCAATCACGCTTCCAGAAGAGTACAATATTCGGAGATTTATAATAACAGAGATTTCGTAGCAGGAGAACAAACTTTCACCAATACTTTTGATATCTCTTATTTCCCTAAAGAAAAAGGGCCATACAACGTAAATCCAGTAACAGAACAGGCACAGAGCAGATGGGCAGGGATTATGAGATCAATCAGTGTTCCGAACTTTATTACTTCAAACATTGAGTATGTTGAATTCTGGATGATGGATCCTTACGCAGATGGTAAAACGCTGGGTACTGATCCAAAACTTTTACTTCACTTAGGAAACGTTTCAGAAGATGTATTGAAAGATGGAAAAATGCAGTATGAAAACGGTCTTCCAACGCCAGGTACACCATCTTCTACAACGAACTCAAATTGGGGAGTACAGCCAAAACAGCCGCCAATCTTATATGCATTCTCTACAGAAGGAGAGGATAGGAAAGTACAGGATGCCGGATATGATGGTCTTACCTCTGATCAGGAAGCCATGAGATTCGGAAATACATTTGTAAACCCGGTAACCAATATTGCAGACCCTGCAGTAGATGACTTCGTATTCTATCTTTCTGATAAATTTACAGGAAGCCAGGCTGCTTCAGTGGTGGAGCGATATAAATATTTCAGAAACCCTGAAGGAAACTCAGAAGCAAACTCTCTGAATGTAGCTTCGCAAACTCCGGATGCTGAAGATATCAACAAAGATTACAACCTGGATCAGACTGAAAACTATAACCAATATGTTATAAAGCTTGACCAGCCAAGTTTGTCACTTGGGTCGAATAATATTGTAGATGTAAAAACTGTAAAAGCAACATTCCAGAACGGGCAGTCTGCAGATGTTAAATGGTACCTGTTTAGAATCCCTGTGGCGAATTATGATCTTGCTGAAGGGACAGCGGATCCATCTGTATTGAATAATGTAAGATTTGCAAGATTAATGCTGGCAGGATTTGATCAGACCTCTACCTTAAGATTCGGAACAATGGATCTTGTAAGATCAGACTGGAGAAAGTATACCAGCAAAATTGCCAGTGCAAATGTTCCAAATTCCGACGAAGGAACGGGAACTGTAACAGATCCTAATTTTGAAATAGGAAGTGTAAATATTGAAGAAAATGCATTGAACCAGCCTCCATATGTATTGCCTCCGGGAATTGACAGACAGGTATTGAGTGGAAATGCAGGAGCGCAGAGACAGAATGAGGCGTCACTTTACATGAAAGTGAAAGAGCTTAAAACTGAGGCAAGAGGAGTATTCAAAAATACAACATTGGATATGAGAAGGTACAAAAAGCTGAAGCTGTTTGTACACGCTCATGATCCGGAAAACAGAGATCTGAATGTAGGATCGTATGATCCTAAGACAAAATTCTTTATTCGTTTTGGAAGTGATGCCACTGATAACTATTATGAATATGAATCTACAATGAAGCTTACTTCTACAACTGCTACAGCTCCTATGGAGATCTGGCCAATGGAAAATGAGGTCGATTTTGATGTTCAGAACTTTGTAGATGCTAAAATCAGAAGAGACAAATCTGGTGTTGCAATCACGAATAGAACAATGGATCTTGTCTATCAGGAACCTTATAAAAATATTTATATTAAAGGGAGACCAAGTTTAGGAAATATTACCACCATTATGATTGGGGTAAGGAATGCAGATCCAAGAACAAGCTCTACCATAACAAGAGTTCTTTGGGTAAACGAAATCCGTCTTTCTGAAATTGAGAATGATGGTGGATATGCAGGAAATGCCAGCTTAAACTTCAATATGGGAGACCTGGCAACAGTGAATGCCAATGCCTCGTATACATCGGTTGGTTTCGGGAATATCGATTCAAAGCCTGCAGAAAGAACACAGTCTACACAATCCGCATTCAGTATTAATACTGCGATTAATGTAGATAAATTCCTTCCGGAAAAAACAGGGGTGAAAATTCCTTTAAACTATTCTTACTCGCAGACTATTGAAGATCCAAAGTACAATCCTTTGGATACCGACGTAGAATTCAATAAGGCTCCAAACAAAGATCAGTTGAAAAAAGTAGCGAGAACATATACCCAGCAGAGAAGTATCGGAGTGGTTAACATGCATAAAGAAAGAGTAAATCCAAATAAAAAGCCTAAGTTTTATGATATCGAGAACGTATCAGTAACTGCTGTTTATAACGATGATTATTTCAGAGATATCTATACCAAGAGAAATTACAGACAGTATCTGAGAGGATATATTGATTATAACTACACCTTTAAACCGTGGGTACTTAAGCCTTTCAACAAGATGATCAGTGATACGGCAAAATCTACGAAGTATCTGAGATGGGTGAAGGAATTCAATATTAATCCAATTCCTACAAGAATATCTTTCAGAACTGAAATAGACAGAAATTACAATGAGCTTGAGTTCAGAAATGTGGAAGCAATCCTGAATGGTGACATGAATAATAATTTTGATGCCATCAGAAACAGAAACTTCTTCTTTGGATGGCAGTACGGTTTAGGTTTTAATTTCACAAAATCATTAAAACTGGAGATCAATTCTGCAACCAGAACCCTGAATGATAACCTGGATGTCAATTCAATGGACAGCAAGTCGATCTTCGGAAACGTATTCAGAGCAGGAAGACCGGTATTGTATAACCACAGAGCACAGCTGAATTATAAACTGCCATTCCAGTATCTGCCTTATCTGGATTTCATTGATGCTGAAATAGGATACGGATTTACTTATAACTGGGCAGCAAGATCTACTTCATTGACTGGATTTTTTGACCCTAACAAGAATCAAACAACAAGTTTAGGATCTGTGGGGCAGAATACCAATGTGATTCAGGCAACAGCTTCAGCAGATCTTCCTAAGTTTTTTGGGCAGTTTAGCTATTTCAAGAATATAAATGCCAAACTTCAGAAACGCAAACAGGAGATGGACTCTCTGAATAATGTATATGCGAAACAATGGGAGAAAAACAGATACAGATATAAGAAGTATAAATTTAAGAATAAGCTTACTCCACTTCAAAGTGCTGCATTCTTCTTAACTTCTTTCAAACAGTTAAACGTAAGTTATAACGAAACGAATGGAACGGTACTTCCGGGATTAATATCAGCGCCAAACTGGTATGGATACGGACAAACATTGGGAGGTCCAACACTTGGATTCCTTTTAGGATCACAGGCAGACATCAGAAGAACAGTAATGGAAAACGGATGGGTGAGTGATTCCAATTACATGACAGATCCGTATGTAAGAATGTCTACCAAAGAATTGAGAGCAGACTTGCAGGTGATGCCAATGAATGATCTGAGAGTTGACCTTAATGTATTGCATACCTTTAATAGCAACTTCTCTCATACAGGGTTCAACTATACCAATGGTGGAGTTCCTGATACTGATTTTACGTTTGCCAGCGAAATGATAACGTATTCCAATACGACGTCGCTTCTCAGCACATCATTTAAAGATGGGCAGGCCGTTTACCAGGCGATCAGAGAAAATGCAAGAGCGCTTTCTCAGCAGTTGGGAGGTCCGGGAGCAGTATTGGATAACAATGGATTTGCGCAGCACTACAGTATTGGAAATGCCTATGTATTGATCCCTGCTTTTAGAGCAGCTATGGAAGGAAAATCTGTAACACCGATGACTAATCCTAAAAAAGCAGGATTCCCGTTACCAAACTGGAGAATTACCTATTCAGGATTAAAAAATATTCCGATCATCAGCGGGCAGTTCTCGAAGTTTGATATTTTACATGCCTATACGGCGACCTACACGGCAACAGGGATTCAGAGCAATGTAGATTATCATGGCAACCCGAAGGGATACTATCAGACAGTAGATAATGCAGGTAATGTGATCAAAGATGGTGGTGATAAGATTAACCCATATACATTCGCGCAGGTTGGATATGTAGAATCATTCTCACCGCTTATCGGGATAGATGTTACCATGAGAAACAATATGCAGTTCGGAATACAGTATAACAAAACCAGAATGATGGTACTGGGATTAGTCAACCAGACGCTTACCGAAGATGCCAATACAGAATATGTAGTAAGACTTGGATATATTGTCCGAAACTTCAGATTAGGAACAGCCAATATCCGGGGAAGAGGAACAAGAGGAAAAGGAAGTGACCTTAACATCAGAGGAGATATTTCATTAAGAGACAGTAAAACATCTATTATGAATATTCTGCTGAATGATGCACAGGTTACCGGAGGACAAAGATTGATGAACATCAAACTTTCAGCAGACTACAATGTTTCCGAGAATCTGAATCTGAGAGTGTTCTATGAACAGATGACCTCAAAATACAAGATCTCCACAGCATTCCCGCTGTCTACAGTAAGAGCAGGTATTTCAGCCACATTTACATTCGGAGATTCCGGAGGTGGATTCTAAAAACAATACAAACATAAAAGTCCTTCAGTTTTGAAGGACTTTTTTTATATCCAATATTTGAAGCTACTATATTTTTGAATACATTTGTACAAAATAAAAATTTAAAAATGAACACACCATCAGAATTAAAGTACACGAAAGATCACGAATGGATCAAGATCGAAGGTAATGTAGCTACAATCGGTATTACAGACTTCGCACAAGGAGAACTTGGAGACATCGTTTACGTTGATGTAGATACTGTAGATGATGACCTTAATGGAGGAGACGTTTTCGGAAGTGTAGAAGCAGTAAAAACTGTTTCAGACCTGTTCTTACCTATCGCAGGAAAGGTTATTGAATTTAATTCAGAATTAGAAGATCAGCCTGAACTGTTAAATACAGATCCTTACGGAGACGGATGGATCATCAAATTGGAAATTGCTGATGGGGCAGACCAGTCAGAATTACTTTCTGCGGATGATTACAAAGCGATCATTGGATAAGATTTCAAAAATATTTAGTAAGATACTGCCCATTTATTGGGCATTTCTTACTTATATGCTTCTCAAACCAGGAGAAGAAAATCATGAATATTGGTTCATGTTCAGCGGTATCGACAAGGTATTGCATCTTAGTATATTTGCAGCCTTGGGTTTCTCTTTCATTGCCGCATTTCCCAAAATAAAATTCTCATACTTTTTTCAGATCATCCTTCTCTATGCGTTCCTTACCGAAATCCTGCAGGAAGAAATGGGATTGGGCAGATCCATGGAAACACTGGATATCGTAGCAGATACAATCGGATGTCTGTTAGGATACTATACCTATAAACTATTAATCAGGCGTTTCTTTTAAGGCAGCTTTCAAAACCCTCACTATTTTCTATTTCTTTTTTTATTCTCCCATCACCAGGCGTCTTACCCTC
>NZ_JBMDJJ010000038.1:0-31945 GCF_057809135.1 Chryseobacterium sp. FG46
AAAGATAAAAGATAAAAGATAAAAGATAAAAGATAAAAGATAAAAGATAAAAGATCTTGTCATTAAAATTCATCGGCTTCAGCCAAAACTTAAAGGGTAAATCATATTTTATATTTATAAATACAAAACAAAAAAACCTTCAGAAACTGAAGGTTTTAAATTTTTTAATTAGAGAATTCTATCAATTCTTCTTTTTTGGCATTGTAGATTTTGTATTCTAAATATTTAAAAGAATCTCTCGGAACAATGGTTACCCATTTTTTGTATTTCATGAACCATTTCATCTGGATACTTTTAATGCCTTTTGTAAGGTAGGCTTCCACAAATGGGTGTACATGCAGGTAGATCTTTCCTTTTTCCTTCTGCAGGATGTTTCTTAGGGTTTCACCCATTCTTTCCACGATAACAATAGGAGCTACAATTTCTCCGTCTTTGTTCGGGTTTTCTTCTTTGGTTTCGATCTGTTTTTCCGGACGGTTTCTTTGTCTGGTAATCTGGATCAGTCCAAATTTACTAGGAGGAAGGATTTTGTGGCGAGCTTTGTCGCGCTTCATTTCCTCTTTCAGATGCTCGTAAAGATCTCTTCTGTGATCAGAATTCGGCATGTCTATGAAATCGATAACAATAATACCTCCCATATCGCGGAGGCGGAGTTGTCTTGCGATTTCTGTAGCAGCCATTTTGTTCACTTTCAGTGCATGCTCTTTGTTGACAGCCGTTCCGGTAGTAATATTGTTTCCGGAGTTGACGTCCACAACGTGAAGTGCTTCTGTGTGTTCAATAACAAGATAAGCTCCTTTGGAACTCGGGATGTTTACATGTTTCCCGAAGCTCTGTTTAAGCTGTTTTTCAACATTGTAATATTCCAGAAGTGGAATATGAGAATCATAAAACTGGACAATATTTTTCTTTTCAGGCGCAATTACTTCAATGTAATTCTTCATTTCGGTCACCATCTGTTCATCATCACAAATGATATTCACGAAGTCCTGGTTAAAATTGTCTCTTAAAATAGCTGAAGCTTTGTCTTCTTCGCTTAAAACTTTAGACGGAACTTTATTTCTCTGGATATTTTTGAAAGTGCTTTCCCATTTCTGAACCAGCTGGTTCATGTCATTATGCAGATCTGCTACTTTTTTTCCTTCCGCTACAGTTCTGATGATTACTCCGAATCCTTCAGGCTTAATGCTGTCGATAAGGGTTCTCAACCTTTCTTTTTCCTCAGAACTTCTGATTTTTTTGGAAATAGAAACTTTATTGTCGAAAGGAATTAAAACCAGAAATCGTCCTGTTAATGAAATCTGGGTAGAAATTCTGGGACCTTTTGTAGAAATTGGTTCTTTGGTAATTTGTAACAGTACCAGGTCATCTTTTACGATCACTTTGTCTACCGTTCCGTTTTTGTCTATTTCGGGTTGTATCTCGAAATTTTTTAAGCTCGAAGTGCTTTGTTTTTTAGAAATAGTATCTTTTAAAAACTTTTTGTATGTAAGATACTGAGGCCCCAGATCCTGATAATGCAGAAATGCATCTTTGTCGTATCCGATATTCACGAATGCTGCATTCAGATTGGGTGCCAGTTTTTTTACTTTTCCTATAAACAGATCTCCAACTATAAAATCGCTTTTGTCTTCTTGTTCATGAAGTTCACATAGTCTTCCGTCTTCCAGCAGCGCAATCTTTGTAAGATCATCTTCATGCGAAACTATTAGTTCTTTCTTCATTTTTTAATAAGATAAAATTGTTAAGATTATAGGAAGTGGATGTTTTATCGATTAATTCATCTATTAAATATAAGGATTTTGAATGAAAACCATTATATGTTTATTAAAATAATATTTGAAACCCTCCGTTTTCCGCGGAATCTTATAGTTGCAAACAAAAATATAGTTAGTGAACTTTAAAAATTTAAATCCACCAACTATATTATTATATTGTAAATCTCGAGAAAAAGAGATTATTTTTTCTTATGTCTGTTTGCTCTTCTTCTTTTCTTTCTTTTGTGAGTTGCAACCTTGTGTCTTTTTCTTTTCTTTCCGCTTGGCATAATTTTAATTTTTTAGTAACTAGTTAATATTCAGTTAATGTTCTTATTTTACTGCAACTTTAGTTTTTACTTTCTCAACAAAAGATTTTGATGGTTTGAAAGCAGGAATGTTATGAGCAGGAATCTCAATTGCAGTGTTTTTAGAAATATTTCTTCCTGTTTTAGCAGCTCTTGTTTTAATGATAAAAGATCCAAAACCTCTTAGATAAACGTTATCCCCATTATACATAGAAGTTCTGATCTCCTGCATAAAAGCTTCTACAACTTTCTGTGTTTCATTCTTTTCTGTTCCCAACTTATTTGAGATGGTGTTTACCAATTCTGCCTTTGTCATTTCCTTATTTTAATTTTAAATTTTAGGTGTGCAAATTTAGTTAAAAAAATTGAATACTAGCAAATTAGTGGCAAAATATTTTTATTCAAAGAGTTGGACTTTTTATGTATACACTATATTAAGGACGGGTGATAATAATTTAACAATAAAATAATGTAACCGGATAAAGGTATGAAAATTTAATGAATAAAATTTAATAAATGCTGGTTATAGCAGGCTTTACAGCGCTTTGTAATCTTGAGCATAATGTTTTAATATCCTCGTATATACCTTCATTTGTAACCCTGAATTGAATTTTTTAACTGAAATCAGAAATTTTATAAACTGGAATTATAATATCCGTTTTCCACACAGAAACGGATAAGGTGAAGCTTGGTTTTTAATCCCAGCTTTTCTGTAAGCCTGTTGATGTAGGTATCTATAGTTCTGGTGCTCAGATTAAGTTTTTCCGCAATTTCTTTATTGCTTAATCCTTCATAGCAGAACCTCATAAGCTGTATTTCTGCCGGTGAAAGCTCTTCCTGTCCTTTCTTCTGCCTGTCCATATACTCCTGTACAGCAAGAGGCTGCTGCTCCCATTCTTTGGAATAAGCCTGATAGTCAAAGTCTTCAGAAGCAATACTTCCTTTAATAATATCCTTTATGATTGTACTTTTTTTCTGACAGTAATAGATATTAGGAATCTTTGAAAGGATCTCGGCCATATCTTCCTGATAAGTGCCGGAATAGGTAATGATGGGCGTTTCCGTATTGTTTTTTCTGATGTACTTTATGGCCTCAATTCCGCTTAATACCGGCATGAAAAGTTCAATAATGAACACATCTTCCTGTCTCCTGTAGATTCTGTTTACCAGTTCATGCCCATTGTTACAGTCATTCAGAAGCATATAGAAAGGATTTTCCATAAGTGTTTTGATCATTATTTTTTTAAAATAAAAATCACTGTCAGCAATGGAAAAACGTACGGTATTAGATAATATTTTACTCATTCTTAATATCGATTTGGCGAATGATATTTAAAATTCAGAGGTCTAATTTATGAAAAACTTATCAAAGTGAAAATTAATATTAATTTAATCAGGGTTTTCACGAAACAAGCTTGGGGAAATTACGTATTGTGCATAAATTTTTTTTTTTATATTTTCACAGGCCAAACAAATCGCAAATTATGTCTTCTAACAGGGAAAAAAAATTAAACAAATCTGACGTCAGAACGGGCATTTGGAAGTTTATTCTGTCATTTGTCGTTTTGTCGGCTGTATCTTTTACTTGCTTATTTCTCTTCTTTAAGAGTTATGATATACAACGGGAAGGGATTAGCCGTGAAGCAGAAGCTTATAAAGAACTGATGCTTCGAAGTGATGTACTTAAGGACCACATTGATGATATTTACGACAAAATGAACCAGCTTAGCATTAATAAGGTGGAGAATGAAGTATTTCTCAGAACCAGTATTATGGATAATGTGAGAGATGCTAAAAATATTATGGGTAAAGACAGTGTACAGAGCTTTAAACATTATGCTGTACTGATGAAACAGATTGTACCCATGATGAATTTAAAAGCTAAAATCATTGAAGTGGAATATCAGAAGAAAACAGTGTTGAGAGATCTTGATGAATGTATGGGAAAGATCAAAGTAACCAATAATGAACTTAGAAAAGACCCTACAAGAAATTTCACAGGAAGTAAAAGAAGAAGATAAAAAGAAAAGATATGCAAGGACAAATCACATTATCTAAGAAAGAAAGGCATTATCAGTTTTTTTATTTAATACTGATGCTGGTAACTGCAATGTTATTTTTGGGAGTGATCTTTTTAAAAGGATTTGTATCTCCTTTTTCTGATGAAGATGTAAGAGGCATTCAGAATCTTGAACAGAAAGCAGAATTTGAACAGCATCAGAAAGTTGTTCTTCCCATCATGGACAGTACTTATACCATGATCACCAAACTTACCAATGACGGACCACAGCCTTTTATCGAAAACAACATCCAGCTGGGAGTGAATGATCTTAACAGCTATTTCAATAGTACTGACGTTGTGGATATCCGTAAAGATGCCTATCCACAGATCGCAAAATTTTATAAAATGTATTTTGATGACAAAAAAGTCATTTCAACAACCTCGGAAGACATTAAAATTTTCCAGAAACAGGTAGATGAATGCAGAATCGGATTTAAAGATAAGCAGAATAAGCTCTATCAGCGCGAGCAGGATCTGAAAGCAAGAATGCAGTAAGCAAATGAATACTAGGAATTTTAAATAACACATCACAATTATTAACTATGAATTATTTTCAAAAGAACAAGAAAAACATTATTATCGGTGTTATTGCAACGTTGCTGATAGCTGCATTGGTTGCTCTGTGGCTGCAGAAAAAGGTAATACATTCAGCCGATGATATTGTTGGGGTGGTTTATCCGTCTTCATTGGCGGTGGGAGATACACTTTTATTTGAAGATAAAACCCAGTTTGCGAAAACCAAAAGATGGAATTTCGGAGATGGAACAACTTCAGACAAAAACAGCGGTATTCACTTCTATAATAAGCCAGGATATTACCAGGTAAGTTTGATCGTGGACAATAAGTATACGAAATCTTTCCCTGTAATGGTAGGTGCAAGAAGCGTTCAGAAACCAAAAGATACTGCAACGGTAAAAACAACTATTGAAGCTGTAAGCCAGGCGATGCAAAACGAGAATGTAACCTTCCGTGCTATTTCCGAAGCAAAGCAGTTTGCATGGAAATTCGGTGAGTCCGGGAATACAGATGCTAAGGATAAATTCACTATCTATTCCTATAAAAAACCCGGAGATTATCTGGTAACTCTTTACACGGAACAAAGCCAGGATCCTATCTATCACCGTATTAAAATCCTTCCGGCTTATGATGCTCTTGCAGAAGATGAAGTTTCAGTAGAAGACTCTTATGCAAAAGTAGATAATGATTTCAAATATCACCTGCAGCAGATTGCTAACGGAAACAGTTTCAATATGCATTACAATTACCTGTTGAAAACGTATTTGTGTAACAATGAAAATACAGTGGTAAAAGTAAATGACAGCAAAGTAAATAATTTCTACATGTATTGTGCAGGCCTTCAGTTTGATAAAAATACAGTGATCCAGACGGTAAAAGTAAATCTGGATGATACACAAAACTGTGTAACGAAAGTAGATATTAATCAAAGCAAATAATTTCGTCCGGTCTTACGGATGCACCAATCATAAAAAGATTAAATAGGATGAAAAATACATTTCCTCTAGCAGCATATTATATAGGGTTATCAGTATTATTGACGAGTTGCCAGGTAAAGCTGCCGTCAAAGAAAACCCCGGAGCCTTCACAGTATGGGCAGGTGGATGCTTCCCCTGTCGTTAACGGATATCCAAAAAAGTCAGTTCCATGGATTGTTATTTCAGACAGATCAAGAAATACGGCTTATCTGGATAAAGATGATGAGAAGTCTTACAAAGAAGTAAAATTCCTTGAACCTTTAATGGTTTTAAAACATAGAGACGGAATGGTAAAAGTAGCGGAATATGTTCCGGATGCTTTAATGAAAAAGGTTTCTTCAAAATCAGTCAAAACATATGGCTGGATTCAGGAATCTGACCTCCTTCTTTGGAATAACGCTTTAAAAAGTGAAAAAACAGGTTATCCTGTAAGAGTAGCAGTAGTACCGAATAACAGCGAAGTCATAAGAAATGCTGAAAGGTACTATAAAAATGACTCTATTATGGTGTTTAATTCACCAAGTCTTATTGAAACAGCCAATGTGAAAATTCCTAACGGACAAATTGTATATGTTTACAAGATGGCTGAAAATAACAAACGTTTCCTGGTAGGCAAAAAACCTTCTGTTGATATGGACAGTATCAATAAAGGGCTTTACGGATGGGTAAGCTCAAATGTTATTTCCAGCTGGGGAGAACGTTCGGCTATCAAACTTAAAAATACAACAGGAATTAACGATACTGCGCTGGGAATTCATGAAGGAAATCCAGGCGGATCTGCTTCAGATGCTGATAACAAAACAGCTGTTCTTCTTACTGATGTAAACAAAAGAACACCTCTGGAAAATATCTTCCCGGTAAATCTTCCTCTGGAAGAAACTCCAACTCCTGATACCAAGACAAAATATTTCACTAATATTTTAGATTACAGCAAGAACTTTGTATCCAATGTATTGGGTGAGCCTATTTATTTTGACCGTTACAGAGAGATCACGGAAAAGGATAAAAATATCAATATTGTTTTTGCATTAGACGTAAGTGCTGCCAATGCACCTTATGCACCTATCGTAAAATCACTTTTACAGGATCTTCAGCTGAGATTTGAAAAACCATCTTATTTTAATCAGGTTAAATATGGTGTGGTTTTATACAAAAACAATCCATGTGGAGATAATATTTCTGTATCCAACTTAAGTACAGATTACAGTAAAATCACGACATTTATTGATCAGAAAACCAATGAAATGAACTGTGCAAGCAATAATGGCTATCAGCCGGTAGGAGAGGCGCTTACTGCAGCAGGAAATCTTCTTTCAAATGTTTCTGATGAAACCAATATTGTTATAACTGTAGGAACTTCTGCCAATCAAAGCGGAAATATGTACAGTGTAATCAGTTCTTTAACACAGGCTCAGGCGAGATTAATCATGTTCCAGACCAGTGCAAGATCATCTGATACTTACAACGATTTTGTATTGATGGCGGAAAATGTGGTAACGAATACAGCTAAAAACATTGCTGAACTTAAAAAGCAGAAGATCATCAACCAATATGATGTTTTAACCAAAAATAATTTCAGCCTTGTGGAAGGCGATACGGGATTCTTCTCTTTAGCTTATCCTAAAGAGAGCATGTCTCAGGGATTTGTTATTTTCCCTAAAAAAGGAGATATTACCACTCCCGGATTTCTTAAAAAATCTGTTGACAGTCTTATTGCACAAGTTACTTTAGATAATCAGACTGTTGATAAATCTCTTAATGAATATTTCCATTCATCCGTAGGAGCAGGGAGAACAGATGTAGATTTAAAATATAAATACCTGTATCCCGGACTAACCAATCCGGTTTCTGCTGGAATTGCTGCACAGCTGATCAACTATGGAAGCCCGTTCCTTGTGAAAGGATATATTCCAAAAGAGCTGAAAGAGTTTACGCCAGGAATAGAAAAGGGAATCCTTATTTCTGAATCGGAATATGATAACTTAAAAGCTTTCTATACGGAAGTTTACAGAAATACTCAGGCAGACCGTGCAGACTTTAACCAGGCTAGAGCAGTGAAAGAATATGTAAAACTGCTAAAGAAATATAATCCTACGATAAAATTCTTAGATAAAGGAGCACTTTATGAGCTGCCAATGTCTTATGCTATTGGAATGAGTACCGGATTTGACCTTTCTGAAGAAGAATTGATGGCTAAATATAAACTGAAAGGTTGGAAAAAATCAAAAGTTGTACCTAGTGAAACGGTAAAAAATTATTTCCAGCACTATAAAAACTTAGCGGACAGAATGCTTGCCAACAGAAACAACCCGGCTGTAAAAATTCAGCAGAACGGACAGACTTTCTACTGGCTTAATGAGTACTTTACGCCATCCAGAATTCCAACAGAACAACCGGAATACACAAAGCATTAAGAAATTCATTTTATGATATTAAAAGCAGGAGTATATACTTCTGCTTTTTTTTGTGCCTTAAAGTAAGGTCACATATATTGATTAATTGTAAACCTTAAACTTTGAATTTTTGAACCCTAAACTCTGTTTATTTCTCTTTAAAGTGTAAAAATATTTTTTATCTAAAAACTGAGATATAATTTAAAATGCTGTATTAATGGATGTTATGGTGTGGTTCGTAAATCCATTGTCGTAGAATTACGACAACAAATCGTAGAACTACTACAAAATATCAGATTTATAGGGAAAAGTTTTTTTTAGCGGAAAAGAGCTTCTATATTTGCTAACACAATCACCACATCACAAAATATTACTAACGATTAAATTTACTAATCATGGCCGAAAGAAATTCAAGAGGAATCTTAAAATTCAATAATGGAGAAGGGCAGAAGCTGTTAAAAATGAACTACAGCGTATCAAGGTCTACAGATGTTTCAGGACGTGTAGCATCAGATCCTTCCAATGCATTAATCAAGGTTACGGTAGAAGCTACTGAAAAGTCAGACATCCTTGAAAGCTTACTAAATGGTAAATATAAGCCAACGGTAGGAGAAATCACTTTCAACAAATCTCATGAAGAAGGAACATTGATTACGCTGAACTGGCAAAACGGATATGTTATCCAGCATCAGGTAGATTTTGATGCCATAGACAGCAACAGTATGCTAATCAGCTTCGTCATCAGCGCAGAAACCATTGACTACGGTACTTCTCAATACGCAGGGCTATGGCCATCCAGCTAAAATTGACACACATTATCAACATTCATAAGAAGAAAGACTGTCCCTATTTAAGACGGTCTTTTTTTGCCTGAATGAAAAAACTATACCTGAAATTTTATTCTATAACATATTTATATAGTGTCTGTTATGTAAATTTTGTTATCTTTAATACCCAACACAAACACAAAGCATATGAAAACCGAATCAAAGACCAAGGGATCTTCCTTCCGTCCTTCACAGAATGCAGACGGAATATCTGAGAATCATCACGCAGGCATCAACCGGCTGGTTAAATTGTCACTGGTTGTAGAAGGTAAAATTATTAAGTACTATAAACACTTCACCCTTAAACAAAAAGCGGGTCACCACCACGAATTCAATCTTATTCTTGCTCACGATGCATTGGGAGACAGGCAAAGCCATACCCTTGAAGAAGCCAACAAATTTCTGGGAAAACGTCTTACAGCTGTTATTTCCTACAAAGATATTGAGAAAAGTCCGGAAAGAAATTTCGTCGGGGTTATTACCAAAGTAGGATTCAGCCAGGAAAAAATGAGTCTGGGAAATATTGTGCTTTCCGGATACAGCCCTACGATCTTGCTGGACGGTGCTCCGCATATTCAGAGCTTTGGCGGCAGCCAGCCCGTTAATATGGGAATCATAGCCAAAGAAGTGATCAAACAGGGAATAGATAAAGAGCGGTTTGATATAAGAATCGATACTAATGATTATTCCCAGATTATTTATAGCAGCCAGTATAACGAAACCCATTATAATTATCTGGCGAGAATGGCAGAAGCTTATGGGGAGCAATTTTATTATGATGGTGAAGTCTTGCATTTTGGAAAGCTTCCTCCGCAGAATAAGCCTATAAAATTGTTATACGGAAGCAATGCAGATAATATTAAAATAGAACTAAAAGCTGTTCATACAAAGCCTCAGTATTATGGCTATAACAGCAGTAAACATGAAAAGCTGACCTCAGGAGAAACTCCGGTTGGCCATTTAGGTGATTTAGCCCGTACAGCATACAACCATAACGATAAAATATATAAAACTCCGGCACTGCAGGTTGCACCTATCAAAGCAACAACACACCTGGATGTAGAGCACTCTCAAAGAAGCGCGTCAGGAAGTGAAGCGGTTAATGTATTTTCGGTTTCCGGATCTACAACCGTTCCTTTTTTGCATCCCGGATGTATTGCTGATATTCATATGAGAAAGCCGGACAGTAGTGAAACATCTTATTTTACGAAGGTTATGGTGACAGAAGCCGTTCATGAAATTGATACGATCGGACATTACACAGGAACTTTCGAATCCATTGCCGCAGACACGGGTTTTCTGCCCAAACCGGAATTTACGGTACCGGCTGCCCAGCCACAGATTGCAACGGTAATTTCCAATACCGATCCGGAAGGCCAGGGAAGGGTTCAGGTAAGATTCGACTGGCATATGAATGATAACACTCACTTTGTAAGAGTAATGAGCCCCGATGCAGGAGGAACCGATCAGATCACACAAAATCGTGGTTATGTTGCTATTCCCGAGGTAGGCGATCAGGTGATGGTTAATTTCGTACACAGTCATCCCGACAGACCGTTTGTAATGGGAGGAATGTTTCATGGCGGAATAGGCCTTGGCGGTGGAGCAGACAACCGTGTGAAGTCTATTCAGACAAGAAGCGGTCACAGGATTGTTTTCACGGAAGACGAGAGTATCATCATTACTGATAAAAGCGGTAATGAGATTCATCTGGATACAACCGGAAGCAATATTAATATCACGGCACCCGAAACCATGACCCTGAACTGTAAGAATATGAACATCAACGTAGGCGAGAATATGACGACAACGGTGGGAATGAATAAAGCAGACAGTATCGGATTAAATAATACCGAGACGGTAGGCGCAATGAAACTTACTTCGGTGATAGGAAATGTTAGCACGTTTATTACAGGAAAACTAACAGAGATTATTGAAGGAGATGTACACAGTGAAACAAAGAAGGAAAGAAACGAGATTTCGGAAAAAGAAATCAATATTTCCTCCAATGCTTCTATTAATAAACACGCCCAGCAGGAAGTTCAGAATAATAGCGGTGAGAAATCTAAAGCCCATTAGCCATGAGCAGAACGAGAATTGTAAAAGGCACCTACAACAAAATCTCTCATGAAAATCATAATATGTATTCTCAGGAGAGTATTATTTCACGTGCCATGAAATGGATTTTTGAAAAGGGTAATGATAAAGGAGTGAGCCATAATACGCCACAATCTCCACCACTACAACAGCTTATACAATTGATTGTACAATTCAGACCGAACAAAAACTGGAAAGGGGAGTTTGGCTTTGATTGGATGAGAATAGGGGATACGAGCCTTTTTAATGATCAAAAATTTGAGGATATTGTAGCCTATCAATATGAAGATGCCAAGTTTACTACAAAAGTAAAAAATGGCAATAAATATGATGGATACTTTGAGGTTAATGAAACGATGTTTAATAACCTGAAAAAAGAGTATAATCCTTTCTCTGTTGCATGGAAAACAAAAAAAGATAAAAAAACAGGAAAAGATGTTCCTGAAGAATATTTTATACCGTGGCTATCCATCCTAAAAGATAAAGAAGTTAAGATTACTTTTTTTGCAGAAATCCAACAGGAAGCTGATTATTTGGAGTTTACCAAATCTGATTATTTTACTTTTACTCCTGATAAAATAGAAATAAAAGGTAAAAAGAAAATAGCTTTGAACGATTATGAAGTGACAGTCAAATGCATAAAAGAGTTTACAAGTAATCAGATTATAGAGTTAAAAGCATTTAAAACTGAAGCAGGTGCAACGGTTGAATCAATTGCCGGGAAAATAAATGTCTGGGCAAATGATAATACGAAACAGAAGAAAAAGGATGTAGTATTTGTTGAAATAAAAACTCCGGAATTGTCAATTGGGTCAGGGAAGAATAAACCTAATATTAATGATGAAAAAAATAGGATTAATCAATATCTTGAGCAAGCATATATCAAATTATCGGATGATTCAGATATTGTTGAATTGGATTTAACAGCAGATAAAAATTTTATTAATTTCGTAACCAATAGTGAGGTAGATCCTGATAAAAAGAGTGGTGGAAAAGAACTTCAGGACTATTTGAAAGTCCAATTGGAAAAGGCTTATCCTAAGAAATACACAAAGCATTTCAAAGCATTTTATTTTGCTGAGCATGGTTACGATGTAGGTGGACATGTTTCCGGATATTCAAATTATGGAGCAGATTATGTGGTCGTATTTAAAAGTAAAAACGATCAGACAGCAGCACATGAATTTCTTCATTCTATGAATTTAGCCCATACATTTGCAAATAAGGAAGCATCTTCTCATGCATTGTATACGTATGAGTACAAAAAGACAGATAATTTATTAGATTATTCGCATCATGGAGGGAATGACAATAAGCGATGTTCATTATATTATTGGCAGTGGAAAAAAGCCAATTCATCTATCAAATAAGTAGTTATGAATAAAATAATAATGTTAATGTGGTTGAGTATATTTATACAATGCCAATCTCAAAAAATAGATAAATATATGATACCAAGTGTTGATAATAAGTATGAAAAATTTGATATTGAAAATTTCCAAAAGAAATCAATAAGAGGTTACTTGAAAGTGCGGGAGGATAGCAATACCTACATTCAGGATTTTCAATCACCAGGTTACAGAGAAATAATTTACAATGATAATTTGTTTTATAAGGTTACTAAATTTTTCTATGGTAATGGTAATATTGAGAAAAAAGGATGTTTGTTCAATGAAGGCTCAGTAGTTGGTATTTGGTATCATTTTGACGAATCTGGCAAACTCCTTAAAGAGGAAAACATGGATGAAGGCTATGACTTAAAACCTGCAGATATTATTGCATACTGTGAAAAGAATAAAATTGATCTACCTAAAGGCTACCATGATTCTGGTTACCAAGCTAGAGTATTAAAAAAGGATTTTGAAGGCAAAAAAGTATGGAGAATTTCTCATCAAATTGCAGGCGACAAAATTGAGGAAATCATTCTGGATGGTAAAACAGGAAAAGAACTTCAAAAGAAGACAGTACCATTTTATAACCCGTAATTGCTAATACTTGTATAAACAGAGTACTAGAGCATTTAAAGAAAAAAAATAATAAGCATTTAAAATGGGATTCTACCGAAACAGTTTTATGGAAAATTCAAAGAAGATGATGTACTGTTTTTTATTTTTACCATTTTTTATTTCTTGTAAGCAAGAAATAAAAAATAAAGAGTACATAACCATAAAGGAAAGCATATTGTATTTCAAACATTTTACTTTTAGTAATATAATAAAACAGGAAGGCAGCTATAAAAAAGATGATTCTATTTTTTTCAGCAAAGTGTTTTTTGAGAACAAGAATATTTCAAATAATAAGATTATTGATCCAGAAACATTTGATGTTTTATATAATGACATTAATGATAGGAAAAAAGTATCAAATGATTATTATCTGAGAGGAGATGATTATTACTTTAAAGATAAAAATTACTTATATATTTATCAAGATGATATATCTGATAAAAATAAGTTTCCTCTTTTTTTTGTAGCTGGAAAAGTAAATGAATATAGTGTGATTGGAGGTGGATACTTACGTGTTGGAAACAAAATTTATTGTAAGGGAAATGAATTAGTAGATGTGGATATTAATACTTTTAAAATAGCTATGATGAGATTGAAACATTCTGAATGGTTCCAAACAATAGGATTTGACAAAAATTCAATCTATATGGAAAGTAAAAAAGAAAATAAGGAGAAATTAGATCAATATAAGAAAGATATAATAGGAATTAATCTGGATTCTCTCCAAAAAAGATATTCGGAATAATATGATTACTATTTTTAGTACTAAGCAAATAAGTTGATGGATGAGATTCAATTGTTTTAAATAAACTGTACAAAGCATTCCTATCCAGAAAAGTAATTTACTACAATATATCACCATCAGAACTAGGATTAAAAACAAAAAAACACCGTTGTTATTTCTCTGATTAAAGAATTAACTATCTTTATATCATTTAGAATAAAATAGCTAATTTTAGCTACACAAAAAGAATAAGTTTTGATTCTTTGAAAAAAGAGGTGAAAAACATACTTTAAAATCATCAAATCGCAAGCACAACAGCAGAATGCAAATATATTAATATAAGAAAATTATAAATGGGAGTACTAGTAACCAATGAAACAGTAAAGCAACTATTTCACATTGCTCAGTCGATAGCGAAGGAAAACTATAATGGAACCTATGGAGGCCCGCATATCCTGCAGGCTTTAATGCATAAAGATATCGGGCTTAATGAATTCCTGAAAAGTATAGATAAAGATCCAGGTTATTTCTATGAATGGGCAGATGTCCGTATTGAAGAATATCCGAAAACCAGCCATCTTCCGGATGAAGTAGGACAGGATGATGCGGTAGATACCCTTATTGAAGAAGCTGATGATATCCGTTTAAAATTAGGACTGGATGAGATTACTCCTATCTGCATCCTTACAGCCATTGTAAAACCTCAGGTTGTATTTTCTCTTCAGCAGTTAAAGTCACTTCCTTTGAGAGAACATGAGATCTTCAACCTGTACAGAAAAGACACTCCGTTTACCGTGTCTGAAGACGGTGATTTTTCATCATTATTTTCAAATGGTACATCAGACTACTCAGATTCTTCATTTCCTTCCATTAAAAGCTACTGTGTAGACAGAACAGCACAGGCAAGAAAAGGAGAAATCGAAAATATTATCGGCAGAGATAAAGAACTCAGAATGCTGGTGGAAATCCTTTGCCGAAGAAGCAAACCGAATGTGATCATCATTGGAGAGCCGGGAGTAGGAAAAACAGCTTTGGTAGAAGGTTTTGCTACAGAAATTATCAAAGGAAATGTCCCCGAAATGCTTAAAAACGGGACTCTCTTAGAACTTGACACCGGAGCTTTATTAGCAGGAACTTCTTACAAAGGTGAAATTGAAGACCGCCTGAAAAAAGTAATTAATGAATGCAAGAAAATTGAAAAAGCCATTCT
The DNA here is from genome assembly GCF_057809135.1 of Chryseobacterium sp. FG46. Taxonomy (NCBI): domain Bacteria; kingdom Pseudomonadati; phylum Bacteroidota; class Flavobacteriia; order Flavobacteriales; family Weeksellaceae; genus Chryseobacterium; species Chryseobacterium sp. FG46. The sequence continues at coordinate 14,878 of NZ_JBMDJJ010000038.1, forward strand.
CTTCATTGACGAAATACATACCCTTCTGGACCCGAAAGGAAGCATCGGAAACGTTGCCAACCTTCTGAAACCTGAACTTGCCAGAGGTGAAATTACCGTAATCGGAGCTACTACACAGGAAGAATACAGAAAAATTATAGAACCGGAACAGGCTTTTAACCGCCGTTTTGAAGTTTTGACGGTTCATGAACCCGATGAAAAGACTTGCGTGAAAATGATTGACGTGCTTCTTGAAGGCTACAAAAAACACCACGGTATTGAAGTGGAAAAAACAGCCCTTCCGGAATGCGTGCGTCTGGCTAAAAGATATGCAAAAGGTAAAAAATTACCGGATGCTGCTATTGACTTATTAGACAGAACAATGGCTGCCATCAAAATGCTGGATGAATTATCAGAAAAAGAACTGGACAGCTGGAAAGAAAGCTATGATGCGATTTTAACAGAAGAATATGCAGACAGCAAAGATAAAGCAGATGAACTGATCTGGACTTACAACCTGCTAAGAGACAAAATAAGCCCGATTCTTTGGGGTTCACTGAGTGAACAGCCAACCATTGACAACTCTATGCCGGTAGATCAGATTCAGAAGATCATTGAAGATACTTACGCAGAACTTTTACAGCATGCAGCCAAAAAAAGAGAAAAAGTAGACAGGCTCGAACTCGCTGCTGTAATGGCCGCCAAAACCAATATTCCCATTGGGAAGATCCAGGCTCAGGAAAAAGAAAAACTTCTGAATATGGAATCTCTTCTGTTGAACAGGGTCGTAGGGCAGGACCATGCATTAAAAATCCTTTCCGATGCTATTGTTGAAAACCGAAGCGGATTGAACAAACCGGGACAGCCTATCGGATCGTTCTTCCTTCTGGGACCTACCGGAACCGGTAAAACCGAGCTGGCAAAATCGATGGCAGAATTACTTTTCAATGATGAGAAAGCAATGGTACGCTTTGATATGTCAGAATTTAAAGAAGAACATTCCGCAGCTTTGCTATACGGAGCGCCTCCGGGATATGTAGGATATGAAGAGGGTGGTATGCTGGTTAATAAAATAAGACAGCAGCCTTACACCGTTGTTTTATTTGACGAAATTGAAAAGGCCCATCATTCAGTTTTTGATGTTTTCCTTCAGATTATGGATGAAGGAAAAGTTCATGATAAATTAGGTAAAGAAGGAGATTTCAGCAATGCACTAATCCTGTTTACCTCCAATATCGGAAGTGAAGAAATCGTGAAACAGTTTGAAGAAGGAAAAATTCCGGAATCATCTTCACTGATGCAGATCATGTCGAATTCAGGACGATTCAGACCTGAGTTCCTGGCAAGAATTACAGAGATCATTCCTTTTGCACCTATCACAGAATCCATTGCAGAAAGAATCTTTAATATTCAGCTGAAATCACTTCACACTTCTTTAACAAGATTGGGAATTGCTTTAAAGATTACAGACGAAGCTGTGAAAAACCTTGCATTAGGAGGCTTCAGCAGCAAGTACGGAGCAAGACAGATCTCCGGAGTAATCCGTGCACAGCTTGCAAGACCAATTTCTAAAATGATTGTTAGAGAAGAAGTGAAATCCGGACAAACGATTCATGTAGATTGGAATAAAGACGAAGAAAAACTAAGCTGGAAAGTAGATTAAGTATAAAGCAAAGGGGATTTGCCATCAGCTTTTACCCTTTTACTTATAAATGAAATTACAATGAAAACGATTGCCAGAAATATCTTTACAGGTTTTCTATTATTAGGATCCGTTATCATGATCAACGGACAGTTTCTTGCCGCTTCCGATACCTCGGAAAGCAGTGTGAAAAAGTATAAAGGTATCATTAATGCCAATAAAGATCTTGTAGAATTTATTGAACAGTTACTCCTTCAGAAAGGTCTTCCCAAACATTTGAGAAACCTGGCCCTGATTGAATCCCATTTTGACAGAAATATTACCTCAGGAGCAGGAGCAGTAGGTATCTGGCAGTTCATGACAGCCCATGCCAACCAGTATGGATTGACAGAGCAGGGACGTACAGATATTTATAAAAGTACCAAAACAGCTACTATTTCCTTAAGTAATCTTTATAAAAAGTACAATAATTGGGTGACTGTGGTAGCTGCCTATAACTGCGGTGAAGGAAATATTGCCAAAGCAATGGAAGCCGCAGGTTCCTCCCAGTACCATGAGTTTTATAAATACCTTCCGGCAGAAACCATTAATCATGTGAAGAAATATCTTAATGCATGCTATGCTACCGGAGAGCTTCAGAGTGTATTGAATAATTATAATTCTGCAAGACTCAATAAGATTTTCTTTGAGGGAGACCGTAAAGAGACCGCTGCTTCGCTTTCAGAAACAGAGATCAATGCCGGGTTCAACCTGAATGTGGTTGCTGCTGAATTGAACGTTGATGTAGACAAAATCCTTGCCTGGAATCCCGGAATAATGGAAGAACTCCAGAAAAAAGGGGAAAGTCCATTCTATCTTCCCGTGGATCTGATGCCGGATTTTCTGCTGAGAAAAAATAAAATATTGGTTCGTTCCTTAAAAGAAGGTGGAAAGACCCAACAGTAAAATAACAGCAATACCATACAAAGCAATCAGTTGATCTGGTTGCTTTTTTATTAAGTAATCTGCTGAAAACAGGTCAATTTTTTATTAATATATTCTTAATATTTCTCACTTAAGTGTAAAGTTATTGTTTTTGTTGTTGGTTTTTAGTTGATTCAAAACCTTTGTTGATAAGGTTTTGGATGGCTTTGTTAAATCCATTATCGTAGAATTACTACAAGAAATCGTAGAACTACTACAAATTTTCAGATTTCCGTTCAAAAGCTTTTTTTAGCAGAAAAGAGCTTCTATATTTGCTAACACAATCACCACATCACAAAATATTACTAACGATTAAATTTACTAATCATGGCCGAAAGAAATTCAAGAGGAATCTTAAAATTCAACAACGGAGAAGGACAGAAGCTGTTAAAAATGAACTACAGCGTATCAAGATCTACAGACGTTTCAGGACGTGTAGCATCAGATCCTTCTAATGCATTAATCAAGGTTACAGTAGAAGCTACTGAAAAGTCAGACATCCTTGAAAGCTTACTAAACGGTAAATATAAGCCGACAGTAGGAGAGATTACTTTCAACAAATCTCATGAAGAAGGAACACTGATCACTTTGAAATGGGAAAATGGATACGTCATCCAACACGAAGTAGACTTCGATGCTATTGACAGCAACAGTATGCTGATCAGCTTCGTCATCAGTGCAGAAACCATTGACTACGGTACTTCTCAGTACGCAGGACTATGGCCTTCAGCAGGTAAATAAGCCTATTCATCATCTTAGTAAAAATAAAATTGGTACAGAACAGCGGACAAGAGACCCTGTTCTGTTTTTTTATTTAATAATTAGGCTTTTTGAAATAATATTTGATACAATATATCTCTTTACAGTGTAATAATGTATGTTTAAATTCTGTTGTTAATATATTTATTATAAGGTGTTTATGTTGTTTTTTTAAATCTAATGTCGTAGAATTACGACAACTAATCGTAGAACTACTACATCAAATCGTATAATTACGACACTTTTTCAGATTTCCTTTCAATTGCTTTTTTTTCAAAACCAGGGGCTTTATCTTTGTTATATAATTATTGAATTACAATTTATTACTAACGATTAAAATTTACAATCATGGCAGAAAGAAACTCAAGAGGAATCTTAAAATTCAACAACGGAGAAGGACAAAAGCTGTTAAAAATGAATTACAGCGTATCAAGAGCCACAGACGTTTCAGGACGTGTAGCATCAGATCCTTCCAATGCATTAATCAAGGTGACAGTAGAAGCTACTGAAAAGTCAGACATCCTGGAAAGCTTACTAAACGGCAAATATAAGCCGACAGTAGGAGAAATTACTTTCAATAAATCTCACGAAGAAGGAACACTGATCACTTTGAAATGGGAAAACGGATACGTCATCCAGCATGAAGTAGACTTCGACGCAGTAGACAGCAACAGTATGCTGATCAGTTTCGTAGTAAGTGCTGAAACCATTGACTACGGTACTTCTCAGTACGCAGGACTATGGCCTTCTTCAGGTAAATAATCCCATAAACTTAAATAAAAAAGAAACAGTATGCCTTTGGGTATGCTGTTTTGTTTTTATAAAAAGTAGCTGTACAAAGCAAAAAATGGAAAACAGTCGAAATAAAAATAGACCAATCAGTCTTAAAACCACCGCTGCTGAAAAGTGATTGTCATATCACGTACCCTGCAACTCGGGCCTTGTACCCTGCACTCCAAAACTCAAATCCGATACCCGAAACCCTTCAACAGGCTACCAATTTTTACTCCTATTTTCTTATATTTGTTCATTATTCAAAATATGGACGCAACACAAGATAAAAGGCTGTTTCTCATCGATGCTTATGCGATGATTTTCAGAGGATATTACGCATTGATCAGGAATCCGAGACTCACCAGCAAAGGTTTGGATACTTCTGCCATCTTCGGTTTTACCAATTCTCTCATAGAATTGATCAGAAGAGAAAAACCAACACACCTGGCAGTAGTTTTTGATGTAGGCCAGGCCAGTGTGAGGACGGATGACTACTCAGATTACAAAGCCAACAGAAGCGAGACTCCTGAAGCAATCAAAATTGCTGTTCCATACATCCATAAAATTCTGGAAGCAATGCATATCCCGATTCTTGGAGTGGAAGGATATGAAGCCGATGATGTCATTGGGACTATTGCGTGCAAAGCAGAAAAAGAAGGATATACCACTTTCATGGTGACGCCGGATAAAGATTTTGCACAGCTGGTTACCGATAAAATTAAAATTTATAAACCAGGCTTAAAAGGCGGTGATATTGAGATTCTGGGAGTTGAAGAAGTAAAGGCAAAATACGAGATTGAAGACCCTAAACAGGTGATTGATTTCCTGGCCATGATGGGTGATGCAGTAGATAATATCCCTGGACTGGAAGGAGTAGGAGAGAAAACTGCAATGAAATTCCTGAAAGAATTCGGAAATATTGAAACGTTGCTTGCCAATACCGATAAGCTTAAAGGAAAACTGAAGGAAAAAGTAGAAGCTTCTGCGGAGCGTGGTATTTTGTCTAAAAAATTAGCGACTATCATCTGTGATGCTCCTGTAGAATTCCATCAGGAACAATATGACCTTGAAACTCCGGATTTTGAAAAAGTAAAAGAGGTCTTTGATGAAATAGAATTCAGAAGACTATATGAAAATCTATACAGAGCTTTTGCTCCTGCTGCCACAGAAACATTAGTGGTGAGTGAAGTAGAAGTGAAGCAGAGTCCAACAGGAGCAGAAGTTAAAGGGCAGGCGATGCAGCTTGACCTTTTTGCCAATTTCGAAGAATTGGAGCAGGCTACTTCTACAAAGTCTACCATTGAGAATAATGATCACCTTTATCAGTTTATCAATAATCCGAAAGCACAGAAAAAACTGGTCGAAAACCTGCTCCGGCAAAAAGTAGTTTGTTTTGATACAGAAACTACTTCATTAAATGAGCTGGAAGCAGAATTGGTAGGAATGAGCTTCTCTTACAAGAAAGGACTTGCCTACTATATTCCACTTTCTGAAAACAGAGAAGAAGTGTTGCAGACCCTGGAAATTTTCAGACCATTTTTCGAAAAAGAAGACCTGCTGAAAATTGCTCACAATCTTAAATACGATTATAAAGTTTTAAAACAATACGATATCACCGTGAAAGGGGCCATGTTTGATACCATGATTGCCCATTACCTCCTGAATCCGGATGGAAGACACGGGATGGATTACCTTTCAGAAGTATACCTGAACTATAAACCCGTATCCATTGAAACCATCATCGGAAAAAAAGGGAAAAAACAGGGGAATTTCAGAGATGCTGATCTGAGAACGCAAACAGATTACGCAGCGGAGGATGCAGATGTAACTTTCCAACTGTATGAGCTTTTTGCACCACAGCTTAAAAAAGAAAATCTGGAAGAGCTTTTCTACAATATTGAGATGCCTCTGATGGAAGTGCTGGCGAAAATGGAGCTGGCAGGAATTTCTCTGGATGAAAAATGGCTGGCTCAGGAAAGTATTGACCTTGAGAATGACCTGAAGCAGCTGGAAGCAAAGATTTTTGAACTTTCAGAAGAAGAATTCAATATGAATTCACCTAAACAACTGGGAGAGATTCTTTTTGAAAAATTACAGCTGGATCCGAAAGCCAAAAAAACAAAGACCGGACAATATGCAACCTCAGAAGATGTTCTTCAGAAGTTATCTTCAAAACATGAAATCATCAAGCATATCCTGGAATACAGAACCTATCAGAAATTAAAATCAACCTATGTAGACGCTCTGCCTTCACAGATTGAGAAAAAAGATAACAGAGTACATACCAACTTCTCGCAGACTACAGCCGCTACAGGCCGTTTGGCAAGTGTAAACCCGAACCTGCAGAATATTCCGATCCGAACCGTGAGAGGCCAGCAGATTCGTGGAGCTTTTGTTTCCGGAGAAGGGAAAAAGATTATTTCTGCCGATTATTCACAGATTGAACTTCGTTTAATTGCTGAAATTTCAGGAGAGGATAATATGATTAAAGCCTTCCAGGATGGAGAAGATATCCACGCTTCTACAGCAGCCAAACTCTTTAAAATTCCTTTGGCTGAGGTGTCTAAAACCCAGAGAAGTCAGGCTAAGACTGTAAATTTTGGAATTATTTATGGGCAGGGAGCTTTTGCTTTGGCAGAGCAAACGGGATTATCCCGTACTGAAGCTAAACAAATGATCGAAGCTTATTTCGAAACGTATCCGAAACTGAAGGAATATATGGCAGAGCAGGTGAGTAAAGCGCGCCAGTTAGGATATGTGGAAACCATATTGGGAAGAAAACGTCATCTGAAAGATATCAACTCTAATAACTTTGTGGTAAGAGGTCATGCAGAAAGAAATGCTGTGAACGCTCCTGTTCAGGGAAGTGCGGCAGATGTTGTAAAGCTTGCCATGATTAAAATAGACCGGGAATTGGAAGAGCAACAGCTTAAAACAAAAATGCTTCTTCAGGTGCATGACGAATTAATATTCGAATCTCCAACAGATGAGATTGAAACCGCCTCAAAACTGATCAAAACTGAAATGGAAAGTGCCTTAAAAACACAGGTTCCGCTATTGGTAGAGATTGGTGTAGGAAACAACTGGTTAGAAGCGCATTAATAAAATAGAGTATTATACTCCAATGATATAAAAAACTTCCGTCTTTTGGCGGAAGTTTTTTGTTGTATTGATTTATCTTCTTATTTAAATATCGTATTCTATTTCCCCTACATAATGCAGTGAAAAATCGTCATTTTCTACAGAAACCGGAGTAGGAATAACAAATCGTGTCGCAAAGATGATCGCATTCACGGGCGTATCCAGACTTAGTTCATTCAATTTTTTCTCTAGGATTGGAATCCATTGGTCAGCATAAGAATATTCTGCAAATTTGTCATAAAGACTAAGGCTTTCATCCTCAAAACCATATTCTATAAAGTCATCGTCAAACCACTTGATATTCTGTGATTCTGCGAACTTGGAAACATACTGATCATCAGTTTCTTCCTCTATATAATAATTTTCATCCTCCTCTACGAAGCTATAGAAATCTTCTTCATTTTTGAAATATCCTAACCAGAAGTGTGAAATTTCTTTATCCATAATTGTATATAAGTTTTATTTTTTTGATAAGTGATATTTTCCTGCACTGATAAATATCCCTTTTATGCAAGGAAATTGCTGCAACTAAAATGTAATATTACAAAAGTTTTTTCCGGAAATACATTTTTTGAGGTAACAACATAAAATCTCCGCAGCAAAGATAGTTCCTTAATAGTATTTATTGTAAATTTATTCTCAGTTTAAATTGTAAAATATGGATTTTCTTCAGGATCATTACGCTATTAAAAATGAATTGCTGCTTATCCTTATTTCTGTTATTTTAGGACTGTTCATTGGTGCCGAAAGAGAATACCGTAATAAGTCGGCCGGTCTCAGAACCTTTATTCTTGTGTGTTTTGGAGCCTGCCTGTTTACCATACTTTCTATAAAAATAGGTGTGGCCAATCCGGATCGTCTGGCGGCCAATATCATTACGGGAATCGGATTTCTGGGAGCAGGAGTCATTTTCAAAGGAGATAATAAAATTGAAGGAATTACCACAGCAACCACTATTTGGGCCACCGCTTCTATAGGAATGGCGGTAGGTTCCGGCTATATTTATATTGCGCTCCTGGGAACGGCGTTGGTTTTAATCGTTTTGAGTGCCTTAACCTATCTTCAGAATTTTATTGATAATTTCCATAAAGTGAGAGAATATAGAATAACACTTATCCATTCAGAAGATATTAAATATTGTGAAAATATTTTTAAAGAATATCATTTAAACTATCAGATGATTAAACAGCAGTATTCACAGGGAAGTTTGGCTGTAATATGGAGACTGACAGGTAAAAATACCCATCACGAAGAAGTAATCAGACGCCTGGTAGAGGATCCGAAGATTATAGCCTATCAGTTTTAGATGATATAAAAGCAAAAAAATAAAGGCCTGAGCCTTTATTTTTATTTTTTCTTGAATACATAATGGTCTTTGTTGGGACCATCAATCTCTTTTCCTTCCATATCAAGCTGGATCAGCATATTCTCACCTACTTTATATTTATAGTTGGCAGATTTCCCTTTTAAAGTAATCATGCTTCCTGTAGCATCCCATACAAAAGAACCTTTATCCTGGTTTTTTGAATTTCTCTCAAGGTATTCCTCAGTAATACTGAATGTTTTATCATCATTCAATGTCAAAGAAGTCTTGATTCCCGGGCAGTCAGCGCAGGGAACTGTTGCTTCATAAGTTCCCGCCCAGTCCAGTGCATTTTCAGAGGTATCACCTGCAGCTGTAGGAGTAGCTTTAGTGATGCTGTCTGTAGCAGCAGGTTGTACAGCCGCAGCAGAATCTGTAGTGTTGGTTGTTTCAGTAGCTTCCTTTTTAGAACATGAAGCGAGGAACAGAACAGATGCCATTCCTAACACAAACATTTTGCTTTTCATCATAATAATTAATTTAAGGATGTTTTTAACAATAAAGTTACTTCCAATCAACAAAAACTGAGCCAGAAGAACATTGAACAGCAGATTTGAGCAATGGTGAATAGTCAATTCGCTTCGCTTGTCAATTTTTATTTTTTGCATCAATTTTAAATGAGTACATGATGAATTGGAAGTGCCTTCTGAGAAAAAATTCACCTTTCACTTGCGAAGCAAAATTGACCATTCACGATCAACCTTTTTAAAAAAGACCTTGCAACAACTTTTCCACCTGTTTTATAAAGCCTATTCATATTTTTCTTTGTAAATTGGGGCAAAATTTTGATTATGACAAAAAAGATACTTTTATCTGTATTTCTTTTGCCGGCTGCAATGGCATTTGCGCAACAATATGGAGGAATGTGGATTCCTACAGAGCTGAATGAAAAGGAAATGAAGGATTTAGGAATGAAGATCTCTGCAAAAGATATTTTCAATCCTCAGAAACCAAGCATTAAAGATGCGGTTGTACAGTTTAACGGCGGATGTACTGCAGAAATTATTTCACCTAAAGGATTGCTTTTAACCAACCATCACTGTGGTTTTGGGCAGATTCAGGCACACTCTACCGTTCAGAATGACCTGCTTTCAAACGGATTCTGGGCAAAAAATACAGCAGGAGAACTTCCCAACCCGGGAGTAAAAGTAGATTTTATTGTAGATATAAAAGAAGTTACTGATCCCATATTAGAAGGTACAGATAACCTTACAGAACCTGAACTTACTAAAAAGATCAACAACAATATTGAGGTGTATAAAAACTCTCAGAAAATTGAATCTTACCAGTCGATCATGGTAAAGCCAATGTATTATGGAAACAAGTACTACGCTTATACCATAGAAACGTATAAAGATATCCGTCTTGTAGGAGCACCTCCTCAAAGTATCGGGAAATTCGGAAGCGATACGGACAACTGGGTTTGGCCGAGACACACCGGGGATTTCTCTATGTTCAGAATTTATGCGGACAAGAACAACAAACCTGCAGAATATTCAAAAGACAATGTACCTTTCGTTCCAAAACACTACTTACCGGTTTCTATCAAAGATAAAAACGAGAACGATTTTACTTTTGTTTTCGGATTCCCGGGAAAAACTACAGAATATCTTCCTGCAATCGCTGTAGAAAAGATCATGAAAGATATTGATCCTGCAAGAATTGCGGTACGTGATGTAGCTTTAAAAACATTAGATGAAAAAATGCGTGTTGACAATGAAACGCGTATCAAATATGCTTCAAAATATGCTTCCGTTGCAAACTACTGGAAAAAGTGGATCGGTGAAGTAGAAGGATTGAAAAAATCCAATGCAGTAGAAAAGAAAATAATGTATGAAGGTTCTTTGGTGGCTAAAAACCCGGAGATTAAAACTACTTTGGATCAGCTGAATAAACTGTACAATGATCAGGCTCCTTATGCATTAAACAATGCTTACTATACAGAAGTTATCAAAAATGCTGAGACTTTGAAATTAGCTGGTGATTATTATGACTTCGTTGCTTCTGTAGAAGCAGGGAGAATGGATGAAAAGGAACTTTCAAAACTGAAAACAAAATTAACTTCTTTCTATAAAGACTACAGTGCAGAGCTTGATGCTAAAGTAACAGCAAAACTATTGGCTTTATACGTTAATAAAACGGCACCTCAGTTTTTACCAACGGGATTCAACAAATATAAAGATGAAAATGCCAATATTCCTGTTGTAGAAGATATGTCTAAAAACTCTATCATCACAGGAAGAACAGCTGTAAACGGAGGAACATTGACTGCCGATATTGATAAAGCATTTTCTAATCAGGATAAACTGATCAGGACTTTAAAGAAAGATCCTATTTATCAATTATATGTTTCGATGAAAGAAACCTATACGAAAACTGCAGATCCGCAATATACTTCTATGCAGGCAAAAATTGATGCTTTACAGAAGAAATTTATGGCACAGCAGATGCAGACGGATAAAGACAGAAAATTCTTCCCGGATGCGAACTCAACACTTCGTGTAACGTATGGTAAAGTAAAAGGTTCTACTCCCAGAGATGCGGTTTCTTACGGATACCAGACTCATCTTGCAGGGGTAATGGAAAAGTACGTTCCCGGAGATTATGAATTTGATGTTCCACAGAAACTGATTGATCTTTACAACAAAAAAGATTTCGGAATCTATAAAGATAAAACTGGTGATGTTCCTGTAGGGTTCACTGCAACGAACCATACTACCGGAGGAAACTCAGGAAGCCCCGCTCTTGATGCCAACGGAAACCTTGTCGGATTAAACTTCGACAGACAGTGGGAAGGAACAATGAGTGATATCAATTATGACCCGCGTTTCAGCAGAAACATCATGGTAGATACAAAATATATCCTTTTCATCATTGATAAGTTTGCTGATTCAAGGTGGCTTGTTGATGAAATGAAAATCATGAAATAATTTTAAAAGTTATACCTTTAAGAATCTATTTGAATTTAATTTTGAATAGATTCTTTTTTATTTAAAATAGGATGAAAGACAGAATCATCAATGTTTTGGCAGCTTTTGAATCTGAGAATATCGGGAAATCATTTCCGCTGGATTATTGTCTGCCGCTTTATCATAGTGTTTCAGACAAAGAACTTCCTCATTTAAAACATGTGATCCGCTATAAGACGACCCAACAGTTTGAAGACGATCTCGATCATATGGCCAGGAATTTTCAGTTTGTAAACTGGCAGGAGTTCAAAGGTTATAGATCAGGGAGTTTCAAGCCTTCGAAAAAAATTGCCCTTCTAACTTTTGATGACGGCTTCAGAGAATTCTACGATATTGCCGTTCCTATTTTGGAAAGAAAGGGAATATATGCCTGCAATTTTATCAATCCTGCTTTCATAGATAATAAAGATATGATGTTCAGATGTAAGGCGAGTCTTCTTGCTGATGCAGCTGAAAAAATGAAAACCATAGATCCCGAAATTTATTTTATCTTATCGCTGAAAAATGCAGACAGAAGCATTTTACGAAAGAAAATTTTATCTGTAAATTATCAGCAAAAAGATATTTTGGACACGCTTGCTGAAAAATTTGAGGTAGATTTTAAGGCTTATTCAAAGGAATTTAAACCTTATTTGACAACAGAAGAATTAAAAAAACTTACCAACAAAGGTTTCGGAATTTCTTCGCACAGCTGGGATCATCCGAAATATGGAGACTTATCTTTGAAACAGCAGATGGAAACAACAGATAAAACCTTTAATTATTTAAAAGAAAATGGTTTTTTATACGAAAGTTTTGCTTTCCCTTTTACTGATTTTGAAGTAAAGAAAGAATTTTTTGATGAACTTTATAAAAATGAAGACATCTACTGCAGCTTTGGGTGTGCAGGTATAAAACTGGATAGCGTAAAGAGAAATTTCCAGAGGATTCCAATGGAAATGGGAGAGAGCGGAGCACAGATACTGAAAAGGGAAATCACTTACTTCAGATTGAAAAGCCTGATGAATAAAAATACCATCGTGAGAAAATGATAGCGCTGAAAACTTTCAATAGAAATCAGCTGGACGATTTTATATCATCCGGAGCTTTCCGGCAGTATGATTTTCTTCCGATTACCAGACATCGGGCGCTGTCTCATATTCAAAATCCAAAAGCATCAGATGAAGATGTACTTCTTATTCTTGCCTTTTATGAAGAAAAACTGGTAGGTTATGTGGGATGTTTTCCTGATTCCTTTATTATTGACAGAAAAGAAATCCGTTATGCCTGGCTCAGTACCCTGTATGTAAAACCGGAATACAGAAAGAAAAGACCAGCCAAAGCATTGCTGAAAAGAGTTTTTGAAGAATACGAAGGCAGGATTGCCATTACAGAATTTACCAAAGAAGCAGAAGCACTCTACAATATTATGGGGGTTTTTGAATATGTCTTTCCTAAAGAAGGTAAACGCTACTACTTCAGAACCGATGCGGCTAAAATGATTCCTGAAAAGAAACCGGGAACGAAACCGTTGAAACCTCTTTTTCAAATTCTTGATGCTGCAGCCAATGGACTGATCTCAATAAAGAATCTGGCCGCGCCAAAACCAAATTTCAAATATGAAGTTCTGAATAGGATCGACAAAGAAAGTGCAGATTTTATAAACAGGTTTTCTGGTATGCGAGATGCAGACGGAATTGACACTTTTATCAATTATCCCTGGGTTTTAGAAGGTAAAAAAGATAAAAAATACCTGTTTTCAAGTTTTGCTGACAGCTTTAAGTTTTATTGGATTAAAATTTTGGATCAGAATAATAGCCTTACTTCTTGTTTCCTGTTGCAGCTCCGTGATGGCTATCTTAAAATACCTTACCTTTTTACAGAGGGTAATTCAGATGAGGTGATCCGTTTTTTAAAGTATTTCATTGTTACCCATAAAGTAAAAGGTTTTACTTCTTATCAAACCGTATTGAACAGAGAAATACAGCAGTCAAAAGTACTTTCTTACATCTATGAACGTGATTTCAAGAGAGAGTATTTGTTTCATAAAAATCTTTTGGAATTACTTCCCGATCACTTTAACCCAAACTATCAGGATGGTGACGGAGATTGCATGATGACGTAAAAGAGTTATCGATTATCATTGATCAGTTATCATTCATCGTTTATAAAAAATAAACCGCCCGATACAATTATCAGGCGGTTTGTTTTTTAATGTCCAAATATATCTTTCAGACTTACTTCTTTAAATGCTCCCATTTTGTTGACGGCTTCCATATCAAGATTCTCTTTCTTGCCGATAATGGCCGTGTTAAAATGTATTGATTGAACTTCTGTCTTATAAAAATGGTTGATGTCCTCAAATTTCAGCTGCTTGATCTGTTCATAAATATCTTTTCTGAAATCATGATAGATATTCAGTTTCTGAAGTCTTAAGGTATTGAAGAATATATTATTTCGGGTAACCCTTGTTGAAGCAATCTGTTTCAGAGCTGCATTTCTGGCATTCTCAAACTGAATGGGTACTTCAGGAAGTTTATTCATCAGTTCATTCAGAGTATCTACAGCAATCATCAGCTTGTCTGGCTGAGTTCCGATATAGGTGGTCACATAATCAGGATGGTTCAGCTCAGAGTTTGCTGCATAAGAAACATAAGCAGAATAGGCCAAACTTTTACTTTCCCGCATCTCCTGGAAAACAATAGAAGACAATCCTCTTCCAAAATATTCATTGAAAACATTGATCTTTCCGAAATGAAGCGGATTCACCTCGTTTCCTTTACCAATCTTGCTCATTTCCATCTGAACCATATCGTAGTTGATGAAATTCACCTTTCCTCCCGTTTCTGGTTCCGGATACTGCTTGGCTTCAGGGATCTGAAGACTTTCAGGCTTTGTATATTGACCGATGTATTCTTTAAAGTTTTCAAAGTTTTTACCGTAGAAGAATACCTGATAAGGATATTGGAAAAGCTTTTTCATTCTGTCTGTGAATATTTCAGAATTGCTGTTTTCAAGTTCTTCTTTAGAAATGACATCTGTAAAACGTGAGTTGCTGCCCAGTTTCGTATAATTGTTCAATGCCGTTATAATACGGTTTTTATCTTTCTTGATGGCCTCTCGGTTTTCCAGTACTGTGTCCACAAACTGATTATAGATTTTCTGATCAGGTTGTACATCATGCATCCAGTGCTGAAGAAGAGCAATTCCTTTTTCTATATTTTCTTCCAGTCCGCTTAGGGATATGATCAGTTGGTTGTTCGTGGTTTTAAAATCATTGCTGATTCCGATTTTGAAAAATTCCTTTTTTAAATCCTCCGGTGAAAGGGTATCAGTTCCCAAATACTGCAAAAGCTGAGTAGAAATTCCTAAATCTCTGTCATTATCACTTCCAAAAGGGAAAATAAAATGTACCTGAGCAATATCGTTATACTTATTCTTTACAAAACTTAATTTCTTTCCGTTACGCTGATCCGTGATGATCTCTTTTTGATAATCAATAAATTCAGGCTTAATATCTTCAGTTTTATCCGCCAGAATCTCTTTTAAAAATTCCGATTGAGTATCACGGTTGATTTTAACAGGAGTAATTCCGGGATTCTCAACCCTGATCAATTTGTCATTCACCCCTTTTTCTTTATTGACAACCACATAGTTTTCTTTGAAAAATTCATTGGCAAAATTCACAACGTCATCTTTGGTGAAAGCGGCATATTCATCCATTTCATTCAGTTCCTCTTCCCAGGTTCTTCCTTTTATATAGGAATCGTAAAGATTGGTGGCAAGACCTTCGGCGGTTTCAAGACCTTTCATTCTCTGAAGTTTGAAATCATTGATGATGGCTGGCAGCATCCA
This sequence comes from Chryseobacterium sp. FG46, assembly GCF_057809135.1. Lineage (NCBI taxonomy): Bacteria > Pseudomonadati > Bacteroidota > Flavobacteriia > Flavobacteriales > Weeksellaceae > Chryseobacterium > Chryseobacterium sp. FG46. The sequence continues at coordinate 30,302 of NZ_JBMDJJ010000038.1, forward strand.
GTCCGGAAAATCTCCTTTCTTGATCAGCTCAATTTCATCCAGTACCATATTCTTTGCATCCTCCAGAGTCTGTGTTTCCTTAGGAATAGCAACGATGGAAAAGTATCCATACTGTCTTAATCCTACAGAAAAAGCCTGAGCCCAAAGCATCTTCTGAGTCTGATTAATATGCAGATCCAGTAATCCTGCTTCTCCTCTGTTGCTGAGGATATTCGCAACCACATCAGCCAGCATTGCTTCTCTTGTTCCATAGCTGTCTGTTCTCCACGCAAGCTGAGTACGTGGAGTAGTAGGGCTTTTTACCGTTCTCACTACAACGTCTGTAATAGGCTGTTCAGTAATGGGTGTTTTTATAGGAAGCTCCTTATAAGGTAAAGTTCCGAAATACTGATCGATTAATCGGATCGTCTCATCAAAATCTAGATCCCCAACCAATACCATAGCATAATTATTGGGAACATAATATTCATCAAAATACTTATGAATAGCTTTCATCGATGGATTTTTCAGGTGTTCCGGTTTTCCCAGCGTTGTTTGCTGCCCATTAGGATGAGTAGGGAAAAGAGCATCCATCAGTTCGTAGCTCACAAGTCTTGTGTCATTGTCCTGCGCTCTGTTGAACTCCTCATATACCGATTCCAGCTCAGTATGGAAAAGGCGAAGTACAATTTCAGAGAATCTTTCCTTTTCTATTTTAAGCCATTTTTCAAGTTCATTGTTCGGAATATTGTTTTTGTAAACCGTTTCATCAAACCAGGTATGCGCATTGGTACCACTTGCTCCCAGAGAAGAAATTGCTTTGTCATATTCATTGGCAATAGCATATTGGCTGGCTTCCTGCGAAACTTCATCGATCTTTTTGTAGATTTCCCTTTTCTTTTCAGGATTCTGTTCCGCTTTATGTTCTTCATATAAAGCCGAGATCTGATCAAGAAGTTCTTTTTCCTTTTCCCAGTTCTGAGTCCCGATTTTAGATGTTCCTTTAAACATCATATGTTCGAGATAATGCGCCAATCCTGTATTATCAGAAGGATCATTATTACTTCCTGTTCTTACCGGAATAAAGGTCTGTATTCTTGGTGCATCAAAATTCTGAGCAAGAAAAACCTTTAATCCATTTTTCAAAGTATAGATTCTGACCTTGTTTTCGTCATGTTTTATTGTAATATATTCGTAGTGGTTTTTATCCGTATGAACCGTCTCCTTATATTTTCTTCTGTCTATCATATATAAAACTCATTTCATTCCTTAGAAACCGGAATGCACTACAAATGTAAGCAATCAAAAAAAATGTTAGCCTCTTTTTATCATTATTACATCTATTGTTATAGTTGAAAAGGTGAATCACTCACCATAAACTGTTTCTCAAACCCGAATATCATCATATATATATGGTAACTATAATTTCATACTCTCACCCTTAAGAGCATAATTCTCTATTTCTCACCAACACTCTTACCCTCTTTTATCTTCAACCCTTTCACTCTCTTACTCTCCAACTTTTTTTTGGGAGCTTCATCCTGCTCTCCATTCCTACTCCTCGTGCCTGCGAACTCCCACGCCCAAACCCACCCACCCTCCAACCCATACTGCGGGGTAACCATTTCTATCAGGGCTAGGGGAGGAGTTATAAATGATGAATGA
>NZ_JBMDJJ010000039.1:0-31409 GCF_057809135.1 Chryseobacterium sp. FG46
AATACTAAATAACAATAAATGTATAAAACTAGAAATAATTGTGTCCACACGATAGATCCTCTGGAGGGGTGGCAAAAATTCAAAGAATTTTTGACGGGGTGGTCAATATGTTCAAATAACTGTTTAAATTTTATCCACTTGCAAGTATCTATTATTTCAGTATCATAGATAACCTTCTATGAATACTTAAATGACTTCGTTTAATGTTTTTTATCTTTAATTCAATTAAAAATTTTACTTTTAAAGACTTAAAAAATTGACACCAATGACCAACAAAGCTTTAGAAATCTGCTATGATTTTCCCTTCTTTTTCCCTGAAGAGCTTGCAGAAATATTTCAGGCCCATGAAAAGAGATCATTCCAAAAAGGCGATTTTATTCTTGAAGAAGGAAAAACAGCTAATGAATATTATATTCTTGAAAGCGGATTGGCGCGTTCTTACGTTTATGATTTCAATGGAAATGAAGTAACCACTCACTTTTTCGTAGAAAATGAAGTCATAATTGAAGTTTTGTCAATGTTTCAAAGAGTTCCTTCTCAGGAAAATATTGTTTGTATTACAGACTGCGAATGCTGGAGACTGGATTATGATACTTTCCAGGAGCTGTTTCATAAAATCCCGAATCTCAGAGAATGGGGAAGATCATGGATGTCTCAGGAACTTTTTGCCTACAAACAGAGATCTGTGGAGATGTTCACGCTTTCAGCAACCAGAAGATATCTGAATCTGCTGGAGCAGAAATCTAAAGTCATACAATTCGCACCTTTAAAACAGATTGCTTCCTACCTCGGAGTTACAGATACATCCCTGAGCCGCATCCGTAAAGAAATCGTTTCGCATCCTAAGAAAAATTAAATCTTGCCCTATGACAAGTTGATTTTCATTGCACCTTGGTAATTTTGGATAACAGTTTAACACTAAAATTACAAAAAATGAAAGTCAATCAGATTTATGTGAACCTTCCGGTAAAAGATGTTCAGAAAACCAAAGAATTCTGGACGAAGATAGGTTTTTCTATCAATGAAAAGTTCTCCGATGATAGAGCAGCCTGTGTTGTTTTAAATGATACCATCTATGTCATGTTTTTGCAGGAAGATTATTTTATGACCTTCACCAGTAAACCCATTGCTAAAGAAAATACCAGTCAGGTAATTGTTGCAGTAGGTTTAAACAGTCGTGAAGAAGTGGATAAAGTGGTAAATACTGCAGTAGAAAACGGAGCATGGCAGCATGAAGAACCGGAGGATTACGGATGGATGTACCAGAACTCTTTCTGGGATCCGGACGGACATGGCTGGAATATTACTTTTGCTGATATGTCTCAAATGCCTGCAGAATAAGCTTCATCACACAAACATATCCTATATGGAAACACAATCAAACGATATAGAAATCATCAAAAATCAGGTAGCCGGTACCTATTATGTGATTACTATGAATATCGATGGTATCACCCATGAAGAATCTATGATTTTCCCCAATGATGAAGCCAATTGTATGAACTGGATTCTGGGGCATTTAATTTATATCAGAAATCCTTTACTGAACATTTTGGGTGAAGAATCTGTCTGGGACAGCGAAAAGTTTTCCTTTTACAACAGAGGAGAAATTGCTTTAGATCACAAAGACAAATTGATCAGTTTTGAAGATTTAAAATCCTATTTAAAACAATCCCAGAAAACACTGGAAGCCAAACTCAATACTCTTCAAAGTTTCAAACCAGAAATGATTAAAGATATATCAACCCTCAGTCTTCATGAAATTTACCACAGCGGGCAGTTAGGTTGTCTCCGCAGAATTTTAGGAAAACCGGGTGCTATAAAATAGCATGCTATTTTTAGATTCCTTGCTTCGCTCGGAATGACAGGTACATCGCTGAAATATTAGTATTACCTTTTTAGATGAGTACAATTTTATCGCAGATAAAATCCTTGCGACTTAAAAACGCATAGTTTGTAAAATTCTTAGCGTCTCAGCGTTTCTCAAAACTCTAACTTCTAATCTCTAATTACAATGAACACACCAAAATCAAAAAAAATGGAAGTCATTATTCCGGCTTACAGAATGCATTCCCAAAGCTTTATGAATGTTTTGGATGGCATTTCGGAAGAAGACGCCTTGAAAAGAATTGAAAATAAAACCAATCATATTGTATGGATGGCCGGAAACTTTATCAACATGCGCTATGGTTTGGGCTGGGTGCTTGGACTTCGGGAAGAAGACCCTTACAGCGATTTGTTTTTCCAGGGAAAAGCGCTGGATGAAAGTTTTAAATATCCAACCCTGGCTGAACTGAAAGAAAACTTTCATAGAATTTCAGCCAAAGTCTTTCAAAAACTTCATGAAGTAACCGATGAAGAGCTGGATGAAATATTTGAAATAGGAATGAATATCCCTTTCATCAAAGAAACAAAACTCAATTTTGTCGGAATGTGTATCGGCCGTGAAGACTATTTGTGCGGACAGATAGGCTTGATGAGAAGAATCTTAGACTATCCGGGAATGAAATATGATGTAGACGAAAATCTTAAATACTAATAATGAATCCAGTAGAAAAAGGCTATAAAAAAGTCAATGGAATCCAGTTGTATTACGAGATCTACGGATCAGGAAAGCCTTTGGTTCTGATTCATGGAGGCGGTTCTTCTTTCCTTTTCGATTTTAAAGAAGTGATAGCGAGACTGGATGGAAAATTCCAGCTTATAGGAATTGATCTCCAAAATCACGGCCGCAGTGAGCATCGTGATATTCCGGAAACATTTGAACAGGATGCAGATGATGTTGCCGGACTTTTAACAGAACTGAATATCGGGAAAGCTTCGTTCTGGGGATTCAGCAACGGAGGAAGTACCGTAATGCAGATTGGTCATCGTCATCCTGAGATTGTTGAAAAACTGGTTGTTGCGTCAGCTTTTTATAAAAGAAGCGGTATGATAGACGGCTTTTTTGAAGGAATGCAGGAAGCTACTTTCGAATCAATGCCAGAGCCTTTTAAAATTAATTTTTTATGCCTCAATCCTGATTTTTCAAAACTGGAAAACCTTTTTGAGAAAGACTGCAAAAGGATGCAGATGTTTGAAGACTGGAATGATGAGGTATTGATTTCTATTAAATCTCCTGTATTATTCATCAGTGGAGATCAGGATGTGATGAAGCCGGAACATACTGCCGAAATGTGGCGGTTGGTGAAAGGCTCCCGTTTGATGATACTTCCCGCTACTCATGGCACTTATATGATGCCTGATTTTGATGGAAGTATTGATGTCAGCTTAATAGACTGTACGGTCAGAGAAGTAGAGAAATTTTTAAACCATTAAGCGTTTTATATTCATAGTAGATTAATTAATCCTTAATGGATTAACAGTAGAAACAATATTTTATAATAATAACTTTAAAATTAAAAATCATGGCTAAATTAAATCCATACCTAAATTTCGATGGGACAGCTGAAGAAGCGTTCAATTTTTACAAGGCTGTTTTCGGGGGTGAATTCGTTGGTGGAATTCATAAGATGGGAAATGCTCCCGGGACAGAAAACCTGTCAGAAGAAGAAAAAAACAGAGTAATGCACATTGCTTTGCCTGTGGGAGGTGATCTTTTAATGGCATCCGATATTGTGCCCGGATTTGGGCAGACTCTTACGGTAGGAAATAATAATTATGTATCCATTTTTCCTGATTCAAGAAGCGAAGCAGACAGGATCTTTAAAGAGCTTTCTGATGGCGGAAACGTAGAAATGCCAATTGAAGATCAGTTTTGGGGAGACTATTTCGGATGTTTTCAGGATAAGTATGGTGTTCATTGGATGGTGAACTATAATGAAGAATATGCAAAATAATCTTATATTTAACTAATAATAATAAAGAGATGCTCATTTTTGGGCAACTCTTTATTTAAACTTTTAAAAATGTAGAACTATGGATCCAATTAAAATAGACATCACAATTTTAGCGCCGGTGGAGAAGGTTTGGAATTATTTCAATGAACCTAAACACATTATGAAATGGAATTTTGCCCACGAAAGCTGGCATTGTCCTGGTTCTGAAAATAACCTTGTAGCAGGAGGCAAATTCAAAAACAGAATGGAAGCGAAAGACAAAAGTTTCGGATTCGATTTTGAAGGAGTATATGATGAGATTATTCCGTATGAGATCATTAAATATCATATGGAGGACGGACGGAAAGTAGAAGTAGTATTCGATAAGATAGACGAAAATACAACAAAAGTGATTGAGATTTTCGATCCGGAAAAACAAAATTCTGTGGAAATGCAGCGGGATGGCTGGTATGCTATTCTGAACAACTTCCATAAGTATGTTGAGAATCATTAACTATATTTTTTGTAGCCATGATCAATTTAGTTATCATGTCAAAGAGTTTAAACTCTATGTATGCTTTTAATTATGACTCTGCAGAGCAATTCCTTCACGGAGTTATTGCAATACCGGCAAGAAGAGCCTTAGAAAAAGAAAAAATAAATTCTTTGGAAAAACTTTCAGATTATTCCGAAAAAGAAATCATGCAGCTGCATGGTTTCGGTAAAAATGCAATGATGAAACTGAAGAATTATATGAAAGAAAATCAGGTCTGCTTTAGAGAAGCATAATACATATACAACGGGAAAATTTTGCAGTGTCATTGCGTTAAAACGAAAGTGTACCGTTTAAATGCAAGGGCATAAGATCTGTTTTTGTTGTATAGAAAAGTAAATTACATCACTCTATTAAAATTTAATATTATGAATAACGATATTTTCCCATGTCTCTGGTATGATGGAGACGCCAAACAGTCTGCCGAATTTTATTGTAAAGTTTTTGGAGGCGAAATCACTGCAGATACTCCTGTTGTAATGAATATTGATTTGTTTGGACAAAGGATTATGCTTCTGAATGGAGGTCCGCAGTTCAAAAAAAATCCTTCCATTTCTTTTATGGTGATCTGTGAAACAGAAGACGAAGTCCAAAAATACTGGGACCATTTACTGCAGGGCGGAATGGCTTTGATGGAACAGGGATCTTACTCATGGAGCCAGAAATATGGATGGGTTCAGGATAAATATGGTGTAACATGGCAGCTGTTTCTGGGAGAAAAAGCAAGCAACCAGAAAATAATTCCTACTTTGATGTTTATCCATGGAAACAATGGAAAAGCAAAAGAAGCAATGGAGCTTTACACCAAGACTTTTCCCAATTCAAACATAGGAAATATATTGACCTATGGAGCAGGCAGTGAAGGACATGACATCCCGGAACCGGCAGAAAATGTTCAGCATGCCCATTTTACAATAGATAATTATAGTGTGTTCTGTATGGATAATTCTTATGATCACCCGTTTGATTTTAATGAAGGAATATCTTTAGTAGTGATGACTGATGACCAGGAACAAACCGACAGATACTGGAATGCCTTTACAGCCGATGGAGGAAGAGAAAGTATGTGCGGATGGCTGAAAGATAAATACGGATTGAGCTGGCAGATAGTTCCTAAAAGACTTATTCAGCTGATGAATGATTCCAACCAGGAAAAAGCCTATAAAGTTGTTCAGGCTATGATGAAAATGCAGAAAATTATCATCTGGGATCTGGAAGATGCTTATAATTCTTAAATATTTTCGGCGTATTGTTTGATGTGATTTAGAAAAAAGATTTGCATATGAAAACACAGAACAAATCAGACTCTAAATCAAAAGTCCCTAAAGAAGGGGTGTTTCCGGAAATTATCCGGAACGATTATCAGGGAAGCCGGAAGCTGCAAGGTAAAAAAGCGGTTATTTCCGGAGGAGACAGCGGCATAGGACAGGCGGTGGCCGTTCATTTTGCCCGGGAAGGAGCAGATGTCGCCATTATCTATAAAGAAAGTGACGATGATGCCAGAGAAACCCAAAAGCTGGTTGAGAAAGAAGGACAGAATTGTCTTCTGATCAAAGGTGACGTAACACGGAAAACTTTCAGAACCAAATGCGCAGACAAGATTAAAACAGAGTGGAAGAATATTGATATTCTTGTTAATAATGCAGGAATTCATACCTCAAAAAGCAGTCTGGAAAAAATCTCTGATGAACAGATTCAGGAAACGTTTGATACCAATATCATTTCCATGATTTCATTCACCAGAAATTTTCTTCCTATGATACCCAAAGGAGGACGGATCATTTGTACAACCTCTGTTACAGCGTACCGAGGAAGTGACCACTTAATAGATTATGCGGCAACAAAAGGTGCTGTTTTGTCCTTTATCCGGTCTCTGGCCGATAATCTTGCAGAAAAAGAAATTCTGGTAAACGGAATTGCACCAGGACCTATATGGACTCCACTTGTGAAAGAAGCTTTTGAGGACCTTTCCACTTTTGGAAAAGACACGCCGCTGAAACGTGCGGGACAACCTTCTGAAGTAGCACCAGCTTATGTTTTTCTTGCCTCAAAGGATGCAAGTTATATTACAGGAGAAATCATTCATATCAATGGTGGTGATTTTGTCGGAGGATAGAATGAGAAGCTAGAAGTTAGAAGCGGTCACAAAATAACCCTCTTACTCTCTAACCCTCCAACACAATCACCTGCAACCTATTATCCACCACCTAATATCTTAAAAAATATATGGAAAAATTATCATACGAAATAGAAATCAATGCCGAACCTGAAAAAGTGTGGAGTGTCCTTTGGGGAGATATTACCTACAGACAATGGACAACCGCATTTACAGACGGCTCTTTTTATGAAGGAACGCTTGAAGAAAATAATATTGTTAAATTTCTTGATCCCAAAAACAACGGGATGTACAGCAGGGTAGAAAAAGTGATTCCCAACGAGGAAATAAAATTTTTGCACCTTGGAGAAATTTATGAAGGTATCGAAGTCCCTCAGGATTGGGGTGAAGCTACAGAAGCTTACTTTCTTGAGGAGAACGAAGAAGGAACTTTACTGAAAACGGAAGTTCAGACTCCGGCAGAATTTAAAGAATTTTTTGAAGAGAAATTTCCAAAGGCAATGTCAATTGTTAAGCATCTGTCAGAAAATCAGCTGTAAATAAATCAGCTGGAATTAAAGAAAAAATCATTCGGGCTTTGAAATTACTTCGCCTGGCTCGCAATGACCACGCTAAAAAAGTGAAACAAATGGAAACCTTATCATATGAAATAGTAATTGATGCTCCTGTGCAGAAAGTATGGGACATCCTATGGAATCCTGAAACATATAGTGAATGGACCAAGTATTTCGGAGCAGGATCTGTCATGAAATCCGACTGGAAAATAGGAGGAAAAACCTATTTTCTTAATGCACAGGGAGAAGGGATAGTCTCTACCATAGACAGCATGGACGAACCTAATCAGATCGTGTTCAAACACTTGGGAATGGTAGATAAAGAAGGCAATGAAGACACCCGGAGCAAAGAAGTCATGGAATGGAACGGAAGTTTTGAAAAATATTTTCTGATAGACTTTGACGGAAAAACAAAACTTCATGCTGAAGTTCAGGTTGAAAAACAATGGCAGGATCATATGAATACAGGTTTCACAAAAGGATTGATGGTTGTAAAAAGTCTTGCAGAAGGAGTAAACCCTGGCTCAGTGTGATGAAACTCAAAATTCAAAGTTCAAGGTTTAAAGTTGTTGCCTTGATTTGAGTACTGATTCCTAATACCTAATACCTAACAACTATTATCAATAACCTATAAAGAATGAAACTACTCGTAATACTTTTCGCAACGTTTACTCTGGCTTTGCTGGGCACTTTTTTGGTTCAGGGAAAGCCGGATTTTATATTTTCAGGAAACCTTGGAATGGCTGTCTTTGTTATATTTACAGGCTTTTCCCATTTTAAATTTCAGAAAGGAATGGCGATGATGATCCCGGATTTTATCCCTGCCAGAATGTTTTGGGTATATTGTACAGGCGTTCTGGAAATTGCAGCAGGAATCGGATTAATGATTCCGACAATTCGTGAAATAACAGCTGTTTTACTCATTATTTTTTATGTATTGGTTTTCATAGCCAATATCAATTCTTCCAGAAAAAAGATTAATATTTTTAAAGCTGATTATACTGGTCCGGGAATGAAATACCTTTACACTCAAAGGATTCCCATGCAGATTATTTTAATTGTCTGGACATGGTATTTTGGAATTTATTTACACTAAAAAGACAGTCTGTATAGGCTTTCTTTTTATTTAATCGTTTTTTTTTTAACTAAATGAGATAAAAAATGTAACATTTTATAGGTGTAACGAGTCTTATTATAGAAAAGCATGAGTTTTTATTAATCTAAAAAATGAAATGCCTATATAACTTTAACCTTTAAAACAGAAGTTATGAATCTAAATCACAACATTTTCGGTACAGCATTCATTGTACTATCTACCATTATGACCAACGCACAGAGTTCTACTGCCAAACTGCCGGGAGATCCTACTTTGCCATCTTCCAAGGCTCATCTTGAAAAGCTTATTTCCTACGACAAAGGAGACTTTACATATAAAGTTGAAGACTACTTTGCAAGACCAAAAGCCTCAGCCTTTAAAATCTCTCCGGACGGGAAATATCTTTCCTATAAAGAAAAAGATCAGGAGAAAAAAAATCACGTCTATGTAAAAGATCTTGGCACTGGAAAAATTACCAAAGCCATTGTAGAAAAAGATGACCTGATAAGAAACTATGGCTGGCTGAATAAAAAACGTCTTTTCTATACTCAGGATAGAGGAGGGAATGAAAATATCCACCTTTATGCTACAGATACAGATGGAAGCAACCAAAAGGATTTAACACCATTTGACGGTGTAAAAGTGCAGTCCATTATTCCTGTAAAAGACACTGATTTTGTTTTGGTTACCATGAATAAAAACAACAAACAGATCTTTGAACCTTTTAAAATCAATTTCGTTACCGGGGAAATGACCCAGCTGTATGAAAATAAAGATGTAAACAGCCCTATAGACGATTACCTTTTTGATAAAGATGGAAACCTGAGAGGATACAGCGTCCTTGAAAACGGATTAACTACAAAAACCTATTATAAAGATCTGCAGACCGGAAAATTCAATCTGATTAAATCTGCAGACTGGTCTGATACCTTCAGTATTATAGAGTTTAATGAAAATTCTAAAAATAAAGACGAAGCATATGTAGTAACCAATTTGGATAGTGATAAAGCAAGAATTGTGCTGTATGATCTGAAAAAAAATGCGGTAATTAAAGAAATTTATTCTAATCCGGTATATGATGTAAGTTCAATAAGCACAGCAGGTAAGAACAGAAACTATGAGCTTGACTACATCAGCTATGAAGGAACTAAAGGAGAAACAATACCGGTAAGTAAATTTTATAAGGAAATACATGACAAATTAAAATCTCAGTTTGGAGACAAGGAATTTGGAATTGCTTCCTCTGACGATAATAATGATAAACTTCTGGTTATTGTAGGAAGTGATAAGCTCTACGGAACCTATTATGAGTACGACACCAAAACCAAACAGACCAAACTTCTTTATAACCTGATGCCACAGCTGAAGGAAGAAGATATGGCTGAAATGAGACCTATCGAATTTAAAAGCAGAGACGGGTTAACAATCCATGGATATATTACCCTGCCTAAAGCTGCACTGGAAGGTAAAAAAGTTCCTCTGATTGTAAATCCTCACGGCGGTCCTCAGGGAATCAGAGACAGCTGGGGGTTCAACCCGGAAACACAATTGTTTGCAAGCAGAGGATATGCCACGCTGCAGGTTAATTTCAGAATCTCCGGAGGATATGGAAAATCATTCCAGAAAGCGGGTTACAAGCAGATTGGAAGAAAAGCAATGGATGATGTGGAAGATGGCGTAAAATACGCAATAGAACAGGGATGGGTAGATAAAGATAAAGTTGCCATTTACGGAGGAAGCCACGGTGGATATGCAACATTAATGGGATTGATCAAAACTCCGGATTTATATGCATGCGGGGTGGATTATGTAGGCGTATCCAACATCTTTACTTTCTTTGATTCTTTCCCGGAATACTGGAAGCCTTATAAAGAAATGGTAAAACAGATCTGGTATGATCTTGATAACCCTGAAGAAGCCAAAATTGCTAAAGAAGTTTCCCCGGTATTCCAGATTGATAAGATTAAGAAACCTTTATTTGTAGTGCAGGGAGCTAATGATCCAAGGGTTAACATCAATGAATCTGATCAGATTGTAAAAGCAATGCGCGCCAAAGGTTTTGAAGTCCCTTATCTGGTAAAATATGATGAAGGGCACGGATTTGGAAAAGAACCGAACAGAATAGAACTTTACAAATCTATGTTGGGATTCTTTGCAGAGAACTTTAATAAATAAACTATTAATTGAATAGCATTTGAACGGAGGACTTAGGTCTTCCGTTTCTTTTTTGTTATTATAGCTAAGTGGGTGTTTAGATTCCTGCGGAATGAAACAATTGTAATGATAATTTATCCATACAGCTTGTCATTCCGTAGGAATCTCAAATGAAGTTAGAAATTGAGAATGGATAAAAAGGTCTTTATCATTTATCATTGATACTTCTAGCCCCGATAGTAGCGTTTACCCCGGAACATGAGTGGGAGAGTCGGAGGGTAAGAGTGTGGGATAGTAGGGCGTGAGGAGTATGAGCGGATAGCGGGAAAAGCTCCAAAAAAAATAATTGATATGTAAGTTATTGATAATTAATGGAATAAAATACCGATGAATAAAAGAAAAATCGAATTGTAAGAAAAATATTTTAAATTTATTAAAGTAAAACCAAAAGGCTAACCGTCATAACCATATGGAGGTTGTCGAAAAAATAACAATGCCACAGAAGGAGAAAGAAAGCATCATCTCACAGACCGTTTCCAACTACGGAGGGAAGCTGATGTCTTATATTCGTCCTAAAGTGAAAAACACGGAGGATGCGGAAGATATTCTGCAGGAGGTGTGGTATCAGTTCAGTAGCCTTACGAATCTTTCTGAGATTGTAAACGTTGGAGGCTGGCTGTACAGGGTGACGGCGAATAAGATCACAGACCGTTACCGAAAAAAGAAAACAGAAAATCTTGAAGATTTTGTATATGAAGATGAAGACGGTAGTTTTTCTATCAAGGATATTCTATTGATGGATGAAAGTGCCGGTCCTGAAGTGAAGATGTTTCAGGATGAGATCTGGAAAAAACTATTTGAAGCGCTTGATGAACTTCCCGAAAAACAAAGGCTGGTCTACGTAGAAAATGAACTGAACGACAAAACCCTCCAGGAGATCGCCGATGAACAGGGAGAAAACATCAAAACCATCATCAGTAGAAAAAACTATGCTGTGAAGCACTTAAGAAACAGATTGAGAAAGTTATACGAAGATTTAAAAAGTTAGAAAAAGAAATTATGAATCATAAACACAAAAAGGGTTGGATTTTTTTATTGCTATGTCCGCCATTAATTTTAGCTGCTGTTACATGGATTGTAATGATGCTTTGGAACTGTCTTCTTCCTGAGATTTTAGGAGCCAGAACAATTACTTTCTGGCAGGCCATGGGAATACTGATCTTAAGCAAAATTCTTTTCGGAGGGTTTCATTTCGGTAAAGGAATGAGAGATTTCAAGGAAAGAAAGATGAGAGAGAAAATGGAAGGTTTATCTCCTGAGGAAAGAGAGAAATTTAAAGAAGTCTGGAGAAATAAATGCTCCGGTGGATTCTTCAACAGAAACAACGAATAATTTAAAATTTCTAAAGAAGTAGTAAAGTAAAATTAAAATTCATTCGTCTTTATAAAAAACAAGAAGTAGTAAAATTTAAAATTTTGAAAAAATGAAAAATTCAGCATTAAAAGGAGCTCTTGGAGCATTAGCCGTTGCAGGTGTAGCCTTAATCGCTAAAAAAGCAATACAAAGAAAAAGATTTATCAAAGGTATTTTTGATGAGTACGGAATTAAAGAAAAATCACCTTTCGGACTGGCAGATAAGATCAGAGAAATGAATGACGAAGACTATCAGGAACTGAAAGGGAAATTCAAAAAAGAATTCCGTTCAAGATGCTGCAGAAAGGATAATATCTGCGAAGCATAAAAAAAGTAAAAGCTAAATTGAAATTGTTACATTCCGGCTCGGGAAGCTTCGCTTCCCGAGCCGGAATTTTTATTTAAAAGAAATATGAAGATAATACAGGTGGTTGCACATTATAGATCTGCAGCATGGAGCTTGGTCTGTAGGAGAATTATTGTCAGCATAAAGTAAGATTCTCCACTTTGCTCGCAATGAGAAAAACAGCTGTAGAAATCATCCAATTCTTATTATTTTTAGCAGAATGAATTTTATCGGAGATAAATCATTGCGCCTTAAAACATATAGTAGAGAGAAATCTTTAGCGCCTTCGCGTATTCCAACAAGAAACTTATACAATATATTAAGATTGCTTCATCTTTGATTCGCAATGACTTTTTGATCGGTTCTTCTAACAAAATTTTACGGTAAACATCAAACACGAAGAAAAATAAATCCTTATTTTTGTATTGCTCAATGAAAGATTACTACTATTTTCTCGGTATATCACAGGATGCTTCGGAAGAAGACGTCAAAAAAGCGTATCGAAAACTGTCTTTAAAATATCATCCTGATAAAAATGACAATGACAATTTTTTTGCAGACCGTTTCCGTGAGATTCAGGAGGCATATGAGACCTTAAGTGATCGCGCGCTCAGACGTACTTATGATCAGAATTTAGAAAATCATCAGCGAAGTTTCAGATATAATATTCCGCCAGCTATCAAAACTTTTACAGCGAATAAAATTCATGCGAAAAAAGGAGAGGAGATTATCATCAACTGGCAGACGAGTAATGCCGATGTGGTGAAGGTATTGCCTTTCGGATTGGAAAAACCGTATGGAGAGAGGATCTTTAAGATCACAGAATTTAAGGATGGAAAATTCCAGCTTCTGCTTCATGCAACGAATTCTCTTTTGCACAAAACGGTTGTTCAGGGAATTACCATCACAGAAGTTTTTGAAAACGATTCTGAAAAGTTCAAAAATTCGGTGGAAGAAATGTTTAAGCCGCAGCCCGTAACAAGAATTAACAAGTCGGGTCAGCCTAAGATAATGATGCTGATCTGGGGGATTATCATCCTGGCGATTGCTATCTATCTGCTGATAAAAAATTTCAGCTAACTGACTTTATGCCATTTTCTTTCTTCCAGGGCATTTTTTACATCTTTTCCCTTTCTTGAATTTTTTACAGCACGATTTTTTTTCACAGAACATCTCTTCATTATTGAATGAGTAAGGTGCCAATGGCGGAACTTTAAATGGGACAATCATATTCATGCTGCAAATATATTAATTTAGAATAAATATAATTAATAAAATTTCATAAAATTCTTAAAACCTGATGTATAGCAGTATGAAACTACTTTGGCCGGAATTGGAGAACTGAAATTTCAAAAATGATAACTTCTTAATTCATCATGAATAAGGTTGAAGTTGATATTTTGAATAAAATTCTGTATTATATCTTTTTTTAAGCTTAAGTTTAACACATACAATAGAGTTGTTGAAAAATTTGCAGGTGTTTTAATAAAGCTGAAGGTGTTTAGTTTTGTTGAAATTGATGTTTTAGTTGTGTATTATGTATAGAATAGTGAATATTGTTATTGAAACCAATGTGAACTCCTCTGAAGCTTATGAAAAACAAAGTGTGATAAAAATCACAAATATTTTTGTGAATTATCAGCCTTGATATGCTCTTGTACAATCGTTCAGAAAATTGTAATTTTACCCATCTTTTTACAAACAAAATCTAATAAATAAAAATGAATACAGAACAGTTTGTGAGCCGTCACATTTCCCTTAATGAAGCCGATAAACAGGCGATGTTGGAGAAACTTGGCGTTTCTAGTATTGAAGAGTTAATTTCTCAAACCATCCCTTCTTCTATCCGTTTAGAGAAAGATCTTGAGATCTCGGAACCACTTTCTGAATACGAAATGTTGAACCACTCAAAAGAATTGGCATCTAAAAATACAGATTATACGAGTTATATCGGATTTGGATACCACAATACCCTTTTGCCTTCAGCAATCCAGAGAAATATTTTCGAAAACCCTAGCTGGTATACAGCGTATACTCCATATCAGGCAGAAATTGCACAGGGAAGACTTGAAGCTCTTCTTAATTTCCAGACTGTAGTATGTGACCTTACCGGTTTTGCATTAGCTAATGCATCTTTATTGGATGAATCTACTGCTGCTGCTGAAGCAATGCACATGTTCTTTAACAACAGATCTAAGGACCAGAAAAAAGCGGGAGCGAATAAGTTCTTCATTTCTGATCTGGTACTTCCTCAAACAGTTTCTGTATTAAAAACAAAAGCTGAAGGATTAGAAATCGAAATCGTAGTTGGAGATCATAAAACGCACCAGTTTGATGGTTCTTATTATGGCGTTTTATTACAATATCCAGGTAAAAACGGAATCGTTTTAGATTATACCGAGGATATCGTAGAATATAAAAAACTTGATCTTCAGGTAGCTGTTGCCTGTGATCCGATGGCTTTGGTTAAGCTGAAATCTCCTGCAGAAATGGGGGCTGACTGTGCAGTAGGAACTACACAGAGGTTCGGTATTCCATTAGGATACGGAGGTCCTCACGCCGCTTTCTTCGCTTGTAGAGAAGATTATAAAAGAGATATTCCTGGAAGAATCATCGGGGTTTCTCAGGATATGTACGGAAGACGAGCATTGAGAATGGCATTACAGACAAGAGAGCAGCACATCAAAAGAGAGAAAGCTACTTCAAACATCTGTACAGCTCAGGTTCTTTTGGCAGTAATGGCTGGTATGTATGCTGTTTACCACGGGCCTAAAGGATTAAACTATATTGCTGATCAGATCCACTTTAAAGCAAACGCTTTGAAAAACGGTCTTAAAGCATTAGGATATCAGGTAGTAGAAGAGCCGATCTTCGATACAGTAAAGATCACAATGCCTGAAGAAGAGAAAGCAAAATTAGTAAGACTGATGCTTGATCACAGATTAAATTTAAACTACTTTACAGAAGGAGTAGTAAGCATTGCGATCAACGAAAGCACAACATTAGAGAAATTAAACTATCTGATGGCTTCTTTCGCTCAGTTTAAAGACAAGCAGACTTTCAAATTAGAAATTAAAGAAGGATACAGCATTCCGGAAGAGAATTTAAGAAAAGACGAAATTCTTACAGAAGCAGTATTCAACAAATACCACACGGAAACAGAATTGATGCGTTACATCAAGCGTCTTGAGAGAAAAGACTTATCATTGACTCATTCAATGATTTCTTTAGGATCTTGTACCATGAAACTGAACGCAGCCACTCAGATGTTACCGCTTTCATGGGAAAACTGGGGTGCAGTTCACCCTTTTGTACCTGTAAATCAGGCTGAAGGTTACCAGGAAATGATCCGTGAATTAGAGAAAGATTTAGCAGAAATTACAGGTTTCGCAGGAACTTCTCTTCAGCCAAACTCCGGAGCTCAGGGAGAATATGCAGGATTAATGGTGATCAGAGAATACCATATTTCAAGAGGAGACCACCACAGAAATGTAGTATTGATCCCTCAGTCTGCACACGGAACCAACCCGGCTTCTGCTGCAATGGCAGGAATGAAAATCGTTGTAGTGAAAAACCTTGAAAACGGGGAAATCGACTTCGAAGATCTTAAAGCTAAAACAGAACTTCATTCAGCCAACTTATCAGCTGTAATGATCACTTACCCTTCAACTTATGGATTCTTTGATGCTAACATTAAAGAAATTACCAACCTTATCCACGAACATGGAGGACAAGTATATATGGATGGTGCGAACATGAACGCTCAGGTAGGATTTACAAGTCCTGGAAACATCGGAGCTGACGTTTGCCACCTTAACCTTCACAAAACTTTCGCCATTCCTCACGGAGGTGGAGGCCCTGGAGTAGGTCCGATCTGTGTTGCTAAACACTTGGTACCTTTCCTTCCTTCTAACGCGAACATCAGAATTGGTTCTAAAGAAGCTATCGAAGGTATTTCTGCAGCACCTTACGGTTCAGGATTGATTCTGAACATTTCTTATGCTTACATCAAGATGTTAGGAACTGAAGGTCTTAAAAAGGCTACAGGACATGCTATCATGAATGCTAACTACCTGAAAGAAATTCTGGCAGAGCATTTCCCAATCTTATATTCTAACGAAAACGGAAGAGTAGCTCACGAATGTATCGTAGATTTCCGTCAGTTCAAATCTTTAGGAATTGAAGTGGCTGATGTGGCGAAGAGATTGATGGATTATGGTTTCCATGCTCCTACCGTTTCTTTCCCGGTTGCAGGTACACTAATGATTGAGCCTACAGAATCTGAAAGCAAGGCTGAAATCGATCGTTTTGCGGAAGCATTGATCTCTATCAAAAAAGAAATCGATGAAATTGCCAACGGTGAAGCAGATGCTACCAACAACGTATTGAAAAATGCTCCTCATACAGAACAATTGGTAATCTCTGATTCCTGGGATAAACCTTACAGCAGAGAAAAGGCAGCTTATCCACTGGAGTGGGTGAGAGACCACAAATTCTTTGCTTCTGTATCAAGAATAGATGAAGCTTACGGAGACAGAAACTTAGTATGTACGTGTGAGCCGATTGAAGCTTATATGTAATCTCAGTTTTTAAGTATAATAAATCCCTCTCAGCGATGAGAGGGATTTTTGTTTTTATAGTTATTGTGAGCAAAGCGAAGCAATCTCTTTAACGCAATTGTCGCGAGAATTTTTTGACAACTAATTGTTTCAATGTTTGCAAAGGCGTTGCACTCAGCAAAGCTTAAACGATGTGTTTTTCCGACAAATTACGAGCCTTGTACGGCCATCGTCATTGCGAGCGTAGGGAAGCAATCTCAATGATTTTTACTTGTTTTTAATCAGTTCTTCAAGCCTGGTCATCATATCATCTTTTTCCTTCAGCATTCTTTCGTAAAGCGCAATTTTTTCCTCGTGAAGCTGGATGATTTTTTCAACCGGATGAAAGTTAGGATTATATTGTACAACAGAAGGTTGGGGGCAATTTTCAAATGTGATATTTGAAATAATATTGATGGCTTTCTCTTCATCAAAATTCTGGAATGCTTCCACAGGGATTTTCAAAACCTCAGAAATCTTTTGAAGAAGCGGATCCTCAATAGTTTCTTTCTGTTCCAATAAAGAAATTTTCTTCTGGTTCCAGTCATCACCTAAATCCAGCGCTAAAGCTTCCTGTTTAATCCCCAGCATTTCTCTGAATCTTTTTACATTTCTTCCCTGATGTATCTTTTGTTCCATTTGTGGTTTATAAGCTTAATTAAAGTTTTATAATGAGTAAAGATAGAAAATTGTGATGGAAAAATAGGATATGTCCAAAGTTATTTTTTATGGGTTAAATCTTTGTTTAACCTGATATTTTGGTTACGCCAAAGTCAGGTAAATTTCCAGCAAATTGTGCAGATGGTAAACGGAAACTCTTTTTTAATCAAAACAAAATCACCTCCCAAAAATTGAGAGGTGTCATAGTGTTTAAGTTCCGGTTTTTTATCTTCTTTTAAAGCTATACGCAATCAGAATGGCGATGCCCATAGTGAGTACGGTTATCATTGAAATAGTTTCAAGTGAAATTCCGCTTTTTATCTGTGTGTTTTCTTTTTCACATGAAAAAAAGAATAATAATGTCATGAACAGACATACCGATAGTAATTTTTTATCCATAAATGTATTTGTTTGGTTACGAAATATTTACAGCAAAAAGTATACCGGATTTGTAGACTATGGAATGGGTTTATTGACTTGTCATTTTAGTTAATACCTGGGATTAATGAGTAACAAAGGTTTTCTTATTGATAGCCCTTCGACAGGCTCAGGGTGACAACCCGAATACTAACCGGAATTTTTAAGCGCTGTCAGGCTGAGCCTGTCGAAGTCGGTATTACTAAAGAGATAGGTTTTTACTGCTTAATTTTCGTTTAAATTTTTGGAAACGTTATCTATTACCAAAATATAATGACAATAATGAATAATAATACCGGCAATAAAAAATAGAGAAGCTATTACTATCTCAGTAGTCAGATGATGTAGGATAAAATGCAGGATCAGGAAAAGTACAGCGGAATAGATCAGGGAAAATAGTATAGAATAAAATGCTTTTGTTTTGTAAGTAAGAATTCTTGTATTTTCGTTGTAGCAGAAGTATTCTTTACCAGGTGAGAAAACTAATATTTCTCTTTCAAAAGTATAAGTAAATGGAAACATATAATTTTATGTTTTTTTATTCGTTTTACCCTCGTTCCAATAATAGCTGTCCGGGTAGATTCTCGTTCCAAAAACAGCAGTGCCCACCCGTACAATGGTTGCGCCTTCTTCAATAGCAGTTTCCAGATCTCCGCTCATGCCCATGGATAGTTCTTTCATTTCTACGTTCGGTATATTTTCGGTGATAATTTCCTGCTGAAGATTTTTCAGGATTTTAAAGCATGCTCTTACTTTATCGGTTTCAGCGCTGAATAAGCCAATCGTCATCAGTCCCTTTATTTTCAAAGTAGCGTATTGGGAGATCTTTCGGGTAAGTTCAATGGCTTCACCGGGATCAATGCCAAATTTGCTTTCTTCATTGGAGGTATTGACCTGAATTAAAACATCCATCGTTCTGTTTTCAACTAAAAGTTTTTGATGAAGTTTTTCGGCCAGTTCCAGGCGATCAAGAGACTGAACGCAGGTAACATCGTATTTCAGGATCTCTTTGATTTTGTTGGTCTGAAGATGGCCTATAAAATG
Organism: Chryseobacterium sp. FG46; assembly: GCF_057809135.1. Classification (NCBI taxonomy): domain Bacteria; kingdom Pseudomonadati; phylum Bacteroidota; class Flavobacteriia; order Flavobacteriales; family Weeksellaceae; genus Chryseobacterium; species Chryseobacterium sp. FG46. Next base: position 18,770 of record NZ_JBMDJJ010000039.1, read on the forward strand.
ATTTTCATGGCATGTGTCCTTTAGCTCTTCATATTTCTCCTTCAGTTCCTGAACTTTATTTTCAGCAATTAACATCTGTCCATGTTCCAGTGCAGCTTTGATACGCTCTGCAGAAACAGTTTTTGTAGCGAGTAATAACTTCACTTCATTGCTATTCCTTCCGGATTGCTCACAGGTCTTTTTTATTCTTTCATTGATAACGGTGAGGTTATGGAGAATATCTTCTTTCATGATGCGAGGGTTTCTTTGGCTTCCAGTTTTTTGATTAAAGCAGCTTTAACGGCTGTTAAGGCATAATCCTTAGCTTCAGCAAAAGAAACAGAGTATTTTCTTTCAATAGTTCTCATCTCTTCAGGAAACTGTGCTAATAATTGATTGTAGTATGTATCCAGAATCTCAGCAGAAGGCATTTCATAATTAATTTTTAATTGGAAACGTCTTAGAAGGGCGGTGTCAATAATCTCAGGATGATTGGTGGCACAGATTAGAAGCGCATTTTCAGGGTAATAGTCAATCAGTTGAATCAAAGTATTAACCAATCTTCTCATTTCGCCTACATCTTTGTCATCACTGCCTCTTGCTTTTCCGATCTGATCCAGTTCGTCAAGAAAAAGTACGGATCTTTCTCTGGCGGCTTTGTCAAAAATCATTTTGATATTCTGGGACGTTTCCCCGATTCTCGAAGACACAATATTGCTAAGGTTTAAAATAATAATATTTTTTCCCAGAGCATTGGCAATGGCTTTGGCCGTCATTGTTTTTCCACATCCGGAACTTCCTTCAAGTAAAATCTTATGGTTAACCGGGAGGCCGTATTCCTGCAGTTCCTTAACATAAGCATGCTCCTTGATAAGCTGTGCAAGCTGTTCCCTGTTGTTAGCATTGAGAAATACCTCGTTAAGATTTACCTGCTCTTTATCCTGAATAATAAGGTTGTACAGATTCATAATGACAATTAAAAGATTGTTGAATAAACAAAGATAAAGCTTTATTGAATTTCAAAAAGAATCCTGAATAATAATAAATATCTGGTCCAGCGGATACTGAATAATAAATGATGAATGATGAATGGATGCTGGTATTAGCAACAATCTGTGAAAATCTGTGGGATCTGTGGGAAAAAGACTATAAAAAAAGAAAAGCCAGACTTGCGACCGGCTTTTCTCATTTGGATATTAAAATTTGTTATGAAACTAAGATCTTTCTGCTTATGTTTTTGAACCCTTTTACCCGATGGGTAAAAGAGCGATCTGATCTCTCAGACTAAAAACATAAAACAATATAATTAGTATAGATATTCTATAGGCTTGTTTTGTTTTAAGATTAGTTTCTTTCTCTTCTTACTGTCATGAAATATGAAGTGATTACTACTAAACCTGTTACGATACCGATATAAGTTACCATTTTGTATTATTTTTAATTATTTGACTTTTTTTTATCAATTTTTCAATTGCAATATTACTACTTTCAAATCATGTGCCAAAGTAAAATACCATGATGTTTATCAGTGTATTACAGTGGTTTCTGTTCGTTCAATGGTGACTTTTGTTTATATTAAATTAATGTATTATTGAGAATTTATTAATACTTTTATTATTCTATTTGTAAAATTATGTGAATGTGTTAATCGTTTATCGACTTCTATATTGGAGTTGATAAAACAAATAATAAGCAATGCTTGGCATAGTATTGTTTTAAAATGTATTTTCCGGACATTAATTTTTCACTTCAAATAGATTTTTATGTTAATAAAATTTATTTTTAACGGTAATTTTTATGATGGAGATTTTGTCAGCTGTCACATTTCATATTATAGGGAGATATTTTTTTATGCCAAAATGAACACGAAGTTGCCTGCTGAGTGATTTCTTTCAGGATTAATAATGTCTATCCAAAGAAAAAGTTTGAAAATAAGATACTGAATGCTGTTTGAAACCCTATGAAAACAATGGCTGAATTATTGTTCTTTCAAAAGAAATGAGCTTTCATACGGATAATAAGTACCTGTTATTTTGGGAACAGAGAAAGCTTAAGAATATCCTTTTGGAATTACCCGGGCGCATTTACTACTTTTGTATAAAGAATGAATTTATGGGACGCAGTTATATTTTTCTCGCCTTGGCTATTATATTTGAGATTATTGCCACCACTTTTCTGAAGAAATCTGAGGAATTCTCCAAACTATGGCCATCGGTAGTGACAGTCATTGGATATGCCTGCGCTTTTTATTTTTTAAGCCTTACCCTTCGTCAGATTCCTGTAGGGATTACCTACGCTATATGGTCCGGCGTAGGAATTATTTTTATAACGATGATTGGAGTGATAGCATTTAAACAGATCCCGGACCTGCCCGCCATTATTGGTATTGCACTGATTGTGATTGGAGTGATTATTATTAATGTATTCTCAAAAATGGGAACTCATTAAAAAATAATTTCCTGATGTTTTTGCATCTGTTTCCAATGTTGAGCACTCGTTTTGTATAAAAAGAACTTTCCCAGTTTATATTTGAACTTTAAATATCCGCGGAACTCAATACCGTTAAATAATGTAAAAGGAATTGTTGGATTTTCCTTTAATGATTCCCTTATTCCTTTACTAAATACGGTAGGACCTGTAGTAGCATGTATATTATTCGGATAGCGGTGAGTGTTTATATTATCAATCATCAATTCCGATAAAAGGATCATAAGAAATTAAATGCTCTGGAATTAATATAGGTTCTCATTCCATGGTAGTTTATCTTAAGGGCTGAATAATAGATTGGAAAAAATTAAATGTAAAAATCCTTTCATAGAAGATATCCAGACTGTTTTCAATAATGGCATCCGTATAACAGGCCGGATCCGGAACAAATGTTTCCTCTACAAAAACAAACCAGAGCTCCGAGAGTCCGTATTTTCTTCTAAACTCTTCAGAAGCATTGCTGTCAGGCACGGCAGAATGTTTCAGGTCACAAAACAGAATTCCTTTTTTCTCTCCTTCATGATCTACAATATTAATGGAATGGTGCAGGTAGCTGAGAATTTTCATTTTCGCATCGAAGCATTCTATAAAATGATGCAGATCAATAAGCTGTATTACTTTTTCTTCCTGTTGAGATTCTGTCATAAAAAAACATTCCAGTGATATTTCCTGAGTCAGTTCGTGAAAAGTTGTTAATTCCATATGTGTTCATTTTACAGCACAAAGGAATAAAGAAAAGAAAAACGTAAATTGGTTTTTATACAAAATGGCTGGTATTTTATACAAAATCCGGAAGGATGATCATTGGTATAATAAAATAGAGGTTTTGTATAATAAAATAGTTGTAATTTCCGTTATTGTCTATTTTTGCTAATGATAAAATGAGCCTATCCTATGAAATACAGTCCGTGGAAATTTGAAGAAACCTTTGTAATGGATTTTTTGGTGGAAGCGAAGTATGGACTCCGTAGGCATCTGCTCTTCCTGCTCTTCTTTTTCATTTTGATCTATAGTGCGAGGTTCTGGCATTGGTACTCGGGAATATATCAGTATTATGTTTTATTCTTTGTATATACAATTCTTATCACAATGGTGTACATTAATATATATGTATTGGTTCCCCGTTTTTTCTTTAAAACAAAATATGTTACTTATCTTGTTCTGCTGGTTCTGATGGGAGTAGTGGGTCTTAATTTTATAGGATATGGTTTCAGGCTGTTCTTTGATGAATTCAGAGTGAAAAATATTCTTAGGGAAAATGAGAAAGGAGGAATTTATGAAGGAGTTCTGATGTGTATTCCGATTATCATGACGACAACGACGATTAAACTTCTACAGAAATGGATCAGTGATAATAAAAGAATCAACGAGCTGAGCAGACTCACCATGAGCATGGAACTGAATGAGTTAAGAAATCAGATCAATCCGCATTTTCTGTTTAATATGCTGAATAATGTAAAAGCGTTGATCAGAACAGACCCTGCCAAAGCCTCTGTGGTGATTGTAAAACTTTCTGAGTTTCTCAGATATCAGCTGTATGAAAACAGTGAAGAGAAAACGCTGCTCACTTCAGAGATTGATTTCCTGTCCAATTTTTTAAACCTTGAAAAAATAAGGCGTGACAATTTCTCTTTTGATATTCGGATCAATATTGATAAAAGAATTGTGAACAGTATTTTTGTTCCTCCCAATCTGTTTACCACTTTTGTAGAAAATGCCGTGAAGCACAGTGTAGATATCAGTGGAGCAGAATCCTACGTGAAAATAGAAATCAATACCGATAACAGACAGCTTTATTTCAGGTAACAGACAGCTTTATTTCAGGTGTGTGAATTCCAAAAGGACTGGCTATATCGTTTCAGACAAAAAAAACAGCGGACTTGGGCTTGCCAATATTACCAGAAGACTTGAGCTTCTCTATGGTGATACTTTTGATCTTCAGATAGAATCAGGAGAGGTAGAATATAGTGTAAATTTAAAAATTCCCGTTTGATGAATTGTATTATTGTTGATGATGAGCCTCTGGCAAGATCCGAGATGAGATCCCTGGTCACTGAAATTTCCAAAATTGAAATTCTTGGCGAGTTTTCCAATGCGCTGTCTGCCCTCGAATTTCTTAAAGACAATGATATAGATCTCATTTTCCTTGATATAGAAATACCTTTGGTAACAGGTCTTGAGTTTGCAGAAATGCTTCCGAAAAAATCCCTGATTATTTTTACAACCGCTTATTCCCAATATGCACTGAAAAGCTACGAGCTGGAAGCTGTTGATTATCTTTTGAAACCTATTGATCCCCAAAGACTGGAAAAAGCCATTGAAAAAGCCATACTTTATACGGGACTTTTGTCTAAAGATACGGTAAAGAATACGGTAGAATCCAATACAGCGGACTTCCTTTTCATTAAAGCAGAGCGAAGATTCTATAAAATCAGTTTTTCAGATATTAAGTTTATAGAAGGGCTGAAAGACTATGTAGTCATTCATACAAAGCAGCAGAAGCTGATCACTGCAATGAATTTAAAAACCATCCATCAGAAAATCTCCGGTGAGAGCTTCATCAGAGTAAGTAAATCCTATGTTGTCAATATGAATTATATTGATTCATTTGACAATCATAATATATACCTCGAAGATTCCGAGATTCCTCTTGGTGAAGTATACAGAGCCGAATTTTTCACAAAATTTGCCGGAGGACTTCTGAACTCAGATTAAAAAAATAAGTAATGAGCAATGAATAATGAGTAATAATTAATAGGCTCAAACCATTTAAAAAAATCTGTGTAATCTGTAGTTAAAGAAAAACAAAATAACTACGGGCTAAAACTGTTCAGAGAAAACAATTTCCCTTTCAACAGCTTTAGCCCAAACTTAAAAATTATGCCAGCTTTTGTCCCACAAAACGAATAACGGAGCCTGTTCCGTTGTGGAATAATCCTTCGCTAAGCTCAATTTCTGTTTCTGCTAATTCAATAATATCATAATTTGGAAAATCTGTCTTGATTTCTTCAATAGAGAACAGGGATTCGATATCTTTCGGACCTCCCACTTTTTCATTCTTTGCAATATATTCAAGATGGTTTTTACTGAAAGCTTCGAAAATAACAAAACCACCCTTTCGCAGGTATTGATTCAGCATTTGGTGGATAGAAGATTTAATATCTCCCGGGAAATGAGCGTAAATAAGAGCAATGGCATCAAACTGTCCTTTCTGATAATTCAAAGTAGAGAGTTCTCCCACCTGATAATCAATAGCAATTTGTTGTTTCTCTGCAAGCTGTAATGCTTTATTTCTGCCATTGGCACTGATATCGAAAGCAGAAACCTGCCATCCTTGTGTCGCTGCAAAAACGGCATTTCTGCCTTCGCCTTCTGCCGGAAAAAGTATTTTTCCAGTTTTTAATTTGCTAAGCTCTTCTCTCAGGTAATTGTTGGGTTCTGTTCCGTACGCAAACTCTTCGCTGCTGTACCTTTCATCCCATCTGTTGAGCCATGTGTTGTCTGTCATGATAAAAAGAATTTAAAATTGGCATGAAGAAAAATCATTCATATTTTCCGTTGTATTAGTTGCATCAAATGTAGAATATTTCCTCAAGCTTTCTGATCTCAAAAAAGCGTTTACGATCATAGATTTTTTGAATGACAGATCTGTTTAATAAAAATCTAAATACTATTCCATACAATTAAAATTTGGAGTAATTTTGAAAAATGATGAATTTAAACCAGATTTTCACCAATCAACGTACAGGAAACAATCCACAGACCAAAGCTTCACGAACTGATTTTCAAAGAGATTTCGACAGAATTATCTTCTCTTCTGCCTTCAGAAGACTGCAGAACAAAACGCAGGTTTTTCCTCTTCCGGGAAGTGTTTTTGTACATAACAGACTTACGCATTCTTTGGAAGTATCATCCGTAGGAAGAAGTTTGGGAAGTATTATCGGTGAATTTATTGCTGAAGATTTTAAAAATGAACTGACTGAAGATTCAAAGAATTTCTATCTCTATAATTTAGGAAATGTAATTGCCGCTGCATGTTTATGTCATGATGTAGGAAACCCCGCTTTCGGACATTCCGGAGAAGATGCCATTGCGAGTTATTTTGAAAGAAATGAAAAAGATCTGAAATCAAAGTTCAATGAAAAAGAATGGGCGGATCTGGTTAATTTTGAAGGAAATGCTAACGCCATCAGAGTGCTGGCACAGCAGCAACAGGGAAAAGATGCAGGAGGAATTCAGCTGACGTTCTCTACACTGGCAAGTATTGCAAAATATCCGTGTGAAGCGGTTGCAAAGAAAAAAGGGATCATTCACAGAAAGAAATTCGGGTTTTTCCAGAATGAAAAAGATATATTTCTGGAAATTGCCAAAGGAACTCAGCTTATTTCTGAAAGTGAAGAACCGCATATTTTCAAAAGACATCCTTTTGTATGGCTGGTAGAAGCAGCCGACGACATCTGCTACAACATCATTGATATGGAAGATGCCCACAGGCTGGGAATTGTTTCAACAGCAGACTGTAAAAACTTATTTTTTGAGCTGGTAAAATCTGAAACAGATGATGTTCAGAGAATTGAAACAAAACTTAGTTCAATCTCCAATGAAAACGAACAGATTTCTTATTTAAGAGCAAAAGTGATTAATGCACTCATCAATAAATCGATTGAGATGTATAAATCCAACTTTGAGACGATCCTTGAAGGAAATCTTAGTAATGGCTTACTTGATATTTATAAAAAAGAAAATAAAGCGTTGCAGGATATTGAGAGTTTCTCGGTAGAAAAAATTTACAACCATAAAGCAGTTGTTGAAATTGAAAATGCCGGGTATAACGTAATGTATGAGCTGCTTGATCATTTTATTCCTTCCATTCTGAAACCTAAAGACAGCAGAAAATCTTATGATGAAAAAGCTTTGAAACTGATTCCAAAGCAATTTATTTACAATGACGGAACCGATTATCAGAAAGTTCTTGGGGTTATTGATTTTGTTTCAGGAATGACGGACAATTACGCTACCGATTTGTATAGAAAAATTAAAGGAATAGATATTGGAATGACTGTTTAAGCAGGTTCTTTAAAAACTTATGGTAAGCTAAGAAAATACTTTTTGGATATATAATCATTGTATGAGAATTTTATTTTTTTGTTTTTTTTTAGGAGCTTTTTTAAGTGGGCAAACAATAACAGGTAAAGTCTTATCTCAAAAAGACAGCCGTCCTGTTCCTTATGCAAAAATTGGTATTGGGAGCGAAGAAAATGGTACTATCGCTGATGAAAATGGTAATTACACACTTAATTTAAATGGTGTAAATAATGAAGTGAATTTAATAGTAGATGTTGGTGGGTTTGATGAATTTGCAATACCCATTCAGATTTTCTTACAAAATGGTGTACACAATATTTTTCTAAAAGAGAAAGTGAAAGATATTCCAGAAGTTATTATTACTCCTAAACGGTTTAAAGATAAGCATTGGGGAGTGGATTCTAAATCGAAGAAAGTCTTATTTGCAACATATCCGGAAAGAAAAAAGGAAAAAGAAGAGCAATCTCGTGAACTGGCAATTAAGTTTTCAAATAGAAAAAAGGTAAAGATTCAAAAAATAAACCTGAATATTGCTGATTTTGATACAGATATACCTGTTCAATTAAGAATCAATGTATATGATGAGAAAAATGGTGTACCAAATCAGTCTGTTTTATATAAGGATATTACAGCAGTTATGACAAAGGATGCTATTATAGATAATACATTTACATTTGATGTTAGCGATCAGGATATTTATGTAGATCAGGATTTTTTTGTCAGTATACAATTTATGAATTTTTTTAAAGGACATATATTTCTTAGTGGGGCATTGTTTAAAACAGTTTTTAAAAGAAAATATTATGGCAATTGGGAAAAAACATCAATGGCTTCTCCAGCGATTAATATTGATGTAAAAGTTGAAAAATAAATAGTAATTTTTTATATGTTTAAATTACGCTACCGATTTATATAGAAAAATTAAAGGAATAGACATTGGGATGACTGTCTAGATTCTATTTGTTATAATCATTCAGAAGCCTCTACTATTAATGACTGCATTAAAGTAGAGGCTTTTTTATGCTTTAAAAGTAAGTCTTTCTAGAATAATCAATAATTCCTGTGCTTGATTTTCAGTGGATTATATTATAAGGCTTCCACTTATTTTTCTTATATTTAAACAACACATATAGAAGTGTTTTTAACAAAACAGGATTTGTGGCGACATATTAAAAAAATTAACAACTATGGGTATATATTTAGCACCCGTTATTTTCTTCGGGCTTATCATTTTGTTTGCTTCGTTTTTTGTAGTTAAGCAGGAAACAGCGGCTATTATCGAACGTTTCGGGAAATTCCAGGGAGTAAAGCATTCAGGGCTTCATCTTAAACTGCCAATTATAGATCAGATTGCCAAAAGGCTGAATCTTAGAATTCAACAACTGGATGTGATGATTGACACCAAAACCCTGGACAATGTTTTCATCAAAATGAAAATTTCCGTTCAGTATCAGGTGATCAGAAACCAGGTAGGAGATGCTTACTACCGCCTGGAAAATCCTGAAAATCAAATTACATCTTTTGTATTCGACGTTGTACGTGCTGAGGTTCCTAAATTGAAGCTGGATGATGTCTTTGTAAGAAAAGATGATATTGCGGTGGCGGTAAAGAGTGAGCTTCAGGAAGCCATGAACAGTTACGGGTATGACATTATCAAAGCTTTGGTAACAGATATTGATCCGGATGAGCAGGTGAAACATGCCATGAACAGGATCAATGCTGCAGAAAGAGAAAAAACAGCGGCAGAATATGAATCTGAAGCACAAAGAATCCGTATTGTAGCGGTTGCAAAAGCAGAAGCTGAATCTAAAAAACTACAAGGGCAGGGGATTGCCGACCAAAGAAGAGAAATTGCAAAAGGTCTTGAAGAGTCTGTAAGAATGCTGAATAATGTGGATATCAATTCTCATGAAGCATCAGCGCTTATTGTAGTAACACAGCATTATGATACCTTACATTCTGTAGGAGCAAGCAACAGAAGTAATCTTGTGCTTCTTCCCAATTCACCCACCGCAGCAAGCGGAATGCTGAACGATCTTGTAGTGGCCATGACAACGGCAAATACAGTTGGAGAAGCTACCAAAGGAAAATATCCTGATCCTCCTCAAAAAGAAACCGGATTTTAAGATAAAAGGAAAAAGAAAAAGATGAATCAATGGAAAAAAAATTTGATTGTCAAAAATAACTTCAGGCTTCATTCTTCCAGCTTCCAGCAATAAAAAACCGCTTCTGAAAATTCACAAGCGGTTTTATTTATTATTTCTTTGTTTTTGAAACCTGTTCTATCAATGTGTATTTGATTGAAGAAGCATCAGCGGGCGGGTTTTCGATTTTTTCTGTTTTTACTTTTAAAACATATTCGTAACCCGGCTCATAGGTGAAGCCTTCAATATTGCTGTAGAAATTCGTCCAGCTTTCAGACGCATTTTCTTTTACCTGCATACATTTCATACGGCCTGCTCCGGCAGAACAATCTACGGTTTGTGGTCCTACAATAAGTGTTTTTTCATTGGCTGCCATTGCTGTTTTTTTCGTTTTGGAAACCTGTTTTACCAAAGTGTATTTTATGGAAGAAGCATCAGCGGGTGGATTTTCAATTTTTTCTGTTTTTACTTTTAAAACATATTCATACCCCGGCTCATAGGTGAAACCTTCAATATTGCTGTAGAAATTCGTCCAGTTCCCGGAAACATTTTCTTTTACCTGCAGACATTTCATAGGAGCTACCCCTGTACAATCTGCTGTCTGTGGTCCTACGATGAATGTTTTTTCATCACCTGCGGATGCATTGGCTGTGGTTGTACATTGTGTCATGGCAAATAACGCTAATGCGGGTGCTGCTCCTTTTAGAATTGTTGCTATACTTTTCATAAACTTGATTTTTCCCCATACCTCGCAATTACCATGCCGAAAAAAAATCCCGAATTTGTAGTACTTCTGCTATTGTTTTTTAGTTTTTTAATCATTTAATTTGAATTTCTTAAACACTAACCACAATATAATTCTTATAATAAATATGGATAATCAAATGCAAGTTGAAAATTACAGGATTCAAAAACCTGAAATATGGGCAGGAAATATCGGGGATGAGGAAATAAAAAACCGAATCAAAGATTCCGAATTTGCCAAAAGACAAATTGATGAAGGACGGGATTACTGCTATTTTTTAGATAAAAAATACTATACAAGCAATACGGAAAACAGTGAGTATGTCTGTATGGCGTATACGCTGAATGAACCGGGAAACCTGGAAAGAGCTTCTGTTTCTGATGTGATTGTAGAGGAAAATGAAGTCTATCAGATTCACAGGATCAGCGTGTTGAGAGACGGAGTGCTGATCGATAAAATTCCGGACACAAAAATTAAGGTTCTTGACAGTGAAAACCAAAGCAGTGGAGGGGTTCTGAGCAGTAATAAAAAAATCAATATTACCATCAAAGATCTGAGGCTGTATGATGTTCTGATCTTAGAAGATTCAAGGATCAAAGAATTTACAGACCGTGATTTTCTAAGAAAGGAATTCTCAAAATATGTCTGGGTAAGTCCTGATAACTATTGGGCTTATGGAAGTTTTAAATTCACTTTTATCAACGAACGTGAACAGACTATTGCCTATAAAAAAACATTTTTCAGAGATGAACAGGGAAATGTTCTGGAACCGGAAATCAATCATCTGAAAAAAGGAGAAAGATTTGTCATTGAAGAAGAAAACTATATCAATCCTGTGGATTCCGGACGTGAAATTTTTCCTTATATAGACTTTGCTACAGAAAGCAGCTGGAAAGATCTTTCCAACTATATTGTACCGTTCTATGAAGAGATTTTTAACAAATCTTCTTTGCAGGATTTCGCTCCAAACCTGGTTGAAAAACTGGATGCCATTGCTGATCAGGATGAAAAGCTGCAGTTTGCCATAGAATATGTACAGAATCATATTTATTATATCTTCAATGCGGATGAAATGAATGGTCATAAGCCACAGGAACCATCAGTAACCTATGAAAACAAACAGGGAGATTGTAAGGCAAAGTCGGTTTTATTGAAAGTGATCCTTGATTATATAGGAGTAGATGCATCTGTAGTGCTGGTAAATTTTAATACAGATTATTATATTAAATACTATCTGCCATCACTGTTAAGTTTCAATCATGTTGTTGTAAAAGTGAATTACAAAGGCGAAGAATATTTCGTTGATGCTACCATCCGTGATGAATTCGGACTGATTGAAAACAGAGGATTTATTTATTTTATGCATTATCTGGAAGTGAAAAAAGATCAGGAACTTCAGGTAAGAAAATCTTATAAGTTTCCTTATTTCTGCATTAATGAAAAGGTAGATTTAAATGCACAGGTCAATACCGGAAAACTTACTCTGTCAACTACTTACAAAGGAAACAGAGCCAATGCTATGAGAAGGTATTTTAAGAGTACCAATAAAAGAGAAATCATAGACAGCTGGAACAGCTTCCTTTTCTATGCGCTTAATTATTCAGGTGACCGTAATGGTACAGATGTCCGAAACGTATTCAAAGATGCCGCTATTGATGTAGTAAGTGATGATAAAAGACTGAATGAAGTAAAGATCCAATATACCGCAACCATTGAGAATCCTTATTTTGTAGATCCACAGAAAAACCGTTTTCTGATGTATTTTGACCGAAATGTGGTAAAGGCGGGAGCAAGAGATTTCATTCATAAAGATTTACCTTTCTGGCATAATTTCGACAGTGAGAAATATGAAATCAATTTGCAGACGGATCAGAAAATTGATACTGAAGAAAAATATACAGTACAGGAAAGTACTATATCCAATCCCTATTTTGACTATAAAAGCCGGAAAAAAGTACACAAAAATGGAGCAAGTGTGTCTATTGAGTACAATCCTCTGATCAATATTGAAATTCCGCAAAGTGAGTTTGAACAGTTCAGAACAGATCATCATACCATTGCAGACAGTAATTTCGGACTGGGAATTGATATTATTGAACCGGGACTTATGAATATGCTTAAATTCAGCTTTAAGAAGAAATTCAAATAGAATATCTTAAGTTCAAAGTTTAAGGTTTCGGGTATAGGCGGGCGGCGAAGC